>JAIPBM010000024.1 GCA_021739695.1 Flavobacteriales bacterium
GCCAACCATTTGTGGCGGACAGACCGAGACACTGACTGCGCCAGCAGGTGCGGCCACCTATTCTTGGACAGGACCTGGAATTGTGCCTCCGACTGGTAATCAGCAGATTGTGAGTGTAAATCAGCCAGGCGCTTATACCGTAACGATGACCACCTTCGGGAATCAACCTTGCACCTTCTCGCTCGACACGCTCATCGATCCAAATGCAAGCAATCCGGTAGCCAGTTTCGATTACTTACCTGTGTGTGAAGGCGATCCGATTCAGTTCAATGATCTTTCTACACCAACTGGGCAGATTCTGAACTGGGCTTGGGATTTTAATGCCGATGGTAATCCGGATGCGGTGACGCAAAACCCGACCCACACCTTTGCAACAGCTGGAACATATCCCGTTCGATTGGTGGTGGCTGCCAATCCGTGTTTAGATGATACAACCATCAATGTGGATGTTCTATCCACACCAACATCCACATTTACCGTTACGGGCCCTGTATGTGTGGGCGATAATTCTACCATTACATACACGGGAAATGCACCAGCGAACGCTACTTACAACTGGAATTTCGATGGCGGTACGGTTGTTTCAGGTTCAGGTCAAGGACCGTATCAGATAAGTTGGGTAACGGGTGGAACCAAGAATATCACATTGGATGTGAGCCTTGGTTCGTGCGCAGCGCCAACCACTACACATCAAGTGGTTGTGAACCCCATTCCTCTGGTTGACATGGGGCCTGATGTGGATATTTGCGATGGCGAAAGCGTTACACTTACAGCCACTGGAGCTACCACCTATGCTTGGTCGCCTGCCACAGGTTTGAGTGCAACAACAGGTGCTTCGGTAACGGCCAATCCGGTTACAACTACCACGTATACCGTTACAGGAACATCTAATGGATGTACATCCACTGGCACGATAACCGTGAACGTGAACCTGATTCCGAACGTGACCGTGAACCCGACCACCGCAACGGTTTGCGCTGGTGAGGTTACCACATTCACAGCAGCTGGAGCCACTACCTATGCTTGGTCGCCAGCAACTGGGTTGAGTGCCGTAACAGGCACATCGGTTGATGCAGCTCCGAATACGACCACGACATATACCGTGACAGGAACCACCAACGGTTGCAGCGCCTCTGCCACCTTCGATATCACGGTAAATATTTCTCCGAACCTTACGATAAGTCCTGATGTGGCTATTTGTGGAGGACAGACAACTACGCTGATTGCCAATGGTGCCGATACTTACGATTGGACTCCTGTTGCAGGATTGAGCGCAACAACTGGAAGCACGGTTGATGCCACTCCAGCCACCACGACCACTTATACCGTTACGGGAACTACTCAAGGTTGTACGGCCACCGAAACGGTTACAGTAACCGTGACGCCATACCCGAATGTGACGGTTACTCCGCCTGCAAGTTCTATCTGTGTTGGCGAATCGAAAGGATTCACCGCTGCGGGCGCCACAACTTACACATGGTCTCCAGCAACAGCGTTGAACACGACTACAGGCCCTACTGTTCTGGCCAATCCAATTGCCACCACCACGTATCAAGTGGTTGGGTCGGTAAATGGTTGCAACGATACGGCCACGGCTGTTCTCACCGTAAATCCAATTCCAGTGGTTACCCTTAGCCCAGATATTACCATTTGCAGTGGCGAAACCACTTCGTTGACAGCCGCTGGTGCTACAACCTATGCATGGTCGCCTGCCACTGCTTTAAGTGCTACGTCTGGCCCGACAGTAATTGCCAGTCCGCTGATCACAACGACTTACACAGTGATAGGAACAAGTTTGAGTTGTACGGCTTCGGCCATGGTGACCGTCACCGTAAATCAAACGCCAACGGTAAACGTGACGCCAGTGGCCACTGCTTTTTGCGATGGAAATTCTACAAACCTGACAGCCACAGGAGCCGATACTTACAGTTGGTCTCCGGCCACTGGCCTAAGTGCCACAACTGGAAATGTGGTGATTGCCAGCCCTATCGTCACCACAGTTTACACAGTTACTGGTTCAACGCTCGGTTGCGAGGATGATGCGATATCCACCATCACTGTTCATCCAAACCCTGTGGTCGATTTTGTAGCCGATGTGACCGAAGGTTGCGTTCCCGTGTGTGTGAATTTCGCGAACAACTCTACCATCGCATCCGGAAACATGACATACCAATGGACCTTTGGAGATGGCGCGAATGCAACAGGAACTGCTGCGTTGCATTGCTATCCCGATGTTGGCGTTTATTCCGTTGGCCTCACGGCCACATCCAATTTCAACTGTGTGACCAGCTACGAGCGAACAGATTATATCAATGTTCATCCAAATCCGGTGGCGCGATTCACAGCCGATCCGCGAAGCGCAAGCATCCTCAGCCCGAAATTTGATTTTACCGACAATTCGGATGGAGCTGAAGAGTGGTTTTGGGATTTTGGTGATGGCTCAACCACTCAGAATCTGATCAGCACACCAGCGCACACCTACCCTTCCACGATGGATAGCGGAACGTATACCGTAACGTTGCAGGTAGTGAACGAATTCGGATGCGTGGATGAAACGGAGTTGGATGTGTACATCACGCCTCACATCAGCATTTATATTCCGAATTCGTTTTCTCCGAATGCCGATGGAAAGAACGATTCGTTCAGGGCTTATGGCGAAAACATCGTTGATTTCACCATGCGGATCTTTACCCGTTGGGGACAGGAGATCTATTACTCGGCAGTGATGGAGGATGGATGGGATGGAACCTACTTGGGCCGACAGGTGGAAAACGATGTGTATGTGTATAAGATAACTTACAAAGGCTTGGACGGCACCGAAGGAAGACCTACAGGAAGCGTGACCTTATTTAGGTAAGCAACTTGTTTTGAAGATTCAATGGTAAGAGCCGCCAACATCTTGAATGTTGGCGGCTCTTCTTTTTTAGTCTCCGCTGATAATACTTCCGAGCAGTCCACCGCCCAAACCGGCAACACCTTTACGCTCACCTGTTGAACCACCGAAGCGGGCAGCCGCAGAGATTCGATCGGCCAAACGACTGAAAGGCAAAGTTTGCAGGTAAACGATTCCGGGCCCGGTAAGATTGGCCGTGAACAATCCTTCGCCACCAAAAAGCGAGTTGCGGAAACCGCCAATGAACTGGATGTCGTAATCGACCGTTGGGGCAAATGCCACCAGACAGCCTGTATCAACGCGTAGCGTTTCTCCGGCCACCAAGTTCTTCTTGATGATAGTGCCTCCTGCATGAACGAAGGCCAAACCATCGCCTTCCAAACGTTGAAGAATGAATCCCTCGCCCCCGAAAAGTCCAGCACCCATGCGCTTGGTAAACGCCACTTCTATTTCAATTCCCTGCGCGGCACACAGGAATCCGTCTTTTTGGCAAAGGAATTTCCCGCCCAATTCGCCCAAATGCAAGGGAATGATCTTGCCCGGATAAGGTGCTGCAAAGGCCACATGACTCTTGCCCTGCCCAGTGTGTAGGAAGGTGGTGATGAAAAAACTCTCGCCTGTTATCAGTCGTTTAAATCCTTTGAAGATGCCGCCTCCCGTGTTGGTCTGCATTTGAATGCCGCTTTCCATGTAAAGCATGGCTCCGGCCTCTGCCCTCACCGCTTCGTTCGGGTCGAGCTCAATTTCCACTGCCTGCATGTCATCGCCATAGATCTTGTAATCAATTTCGTGTGCCATTTCTATTGTATTTGGTTCGGGCCAAAGATCAAAACTCTTTTGTTTTCGTGCATTTAAAGAATGTTAATTCCTCTTCGTACTGCCAATTTGGTGCAGACCTACTTCATCTAATTTCAATGAAATTCAGCAGGTGAATCTGTTCGTTTACTTTTGCTTGCATGCAGCGCATCCTCATTATTCGGTTCAGCTCCATTGGCGACATCGTTCTGACCTCTCCGGTGCTGCGCGTGCTTCGGGCAGCATATCCCGATGCGGACATCCGATTTGTGACCAAGCAGCAATATGTCGAAGTGGTCACTTTCAACCCGTATTTGACGGGCGTTTTCCTACTGAAAGATGGCCTGAATGAGTTGGCCCGTCAACTTCGGGCTTTCAATCCTGATCTGGTCGTAGACCTCCACCACAATTTGAGAACACGCATACTGCGCACGTTGGTTGGCGGCAAATGGCTATCGTTCCAAAAACTGAACGTAGAGAAATGGCTGAAGGTGAATTTGAAAGTGGACCGATTGCCCGATGTGCACATCGTGGACCGCTACCTCGAAACGCTCAAACCATTGGGAATTGAAGGAGACGGAAAAGGCCTCGATTTCTTCTTTGATCCCTCTGCCTCCGGCATCTCCCCAAAGGGAAGAGAATCAGCGCTTCCAACGGGCTTCGGTCATTCTTATGTGGCCTTAGTGATCGGAGCAAAATTCAAAACCAAGCAACTTCCCGTAGCCAAGCTAATGGAGTTGTGCAATGGGCTAAAGCGTCCCATTGTTCTTATTGGCGGGAAAGAAGATGCGGCTGTTGCCCGCGAAGTGACTGAAAAATCAAGCGCTACTATTTACAATGCCTGCGGAACACATTCGTTATCAGAATCGGCTTGGCTGCTACAGCAGGCGGGGCTTGTGATTACGCACGATACGGGCATGATGCACATTGCAGCGGCATTCAACAAAAAGATCATCTCCGTTTGGGGAAACACCATTCCGCAATTTGGCATGTATCCTTATCTGCCCCAAGGCGGTGACTCCTTTTTATCGGAAGTTAGCGGACTGAACTGCCGACCGTGCAGCAAGATCGGGTTCGATGCCTGCCCGAAAGGGCATTTTCACTGTATGCAAAAACAAAATGTGAGTGCCATCGTGAAAACGACAAACGCCTACTTTGAACCTTAAACCTCAAACGTTGAACTTTCTACCATGAAAAAACTACTCTTCTCCAACAAACCAATTCAGATCGACCTCGGATTACTCTTGCTCCGTCTTGCTTCTGGCGGATTTATGGCCTACAGCCACGGCTGGGGCAAACTTCAAGGCATGCTGGAGGGCGACTTCAGTTTTGCCGACCCTATCGGTATCGGAGAAACGCCTTCATTGATACTTACCGTATTTGCCGAGTTTGTCTGTGGTATTCTCGTAGCGCTCGGACTCTTCACACGGGCAGCCCTCATTCCGCTTATCATCACCATGGTTGTAGCGGTTTTCATCATTCATGCCGAAGACCCCTTCAGCAAACAGGAGTTCGGATTGCTGTTCCTCGTTCCTTACCTCACGCTGTTCCTTGCCGGACCGGGTAAGTTTTCGTTGGATAAGCAGTTGGGTTAAGCCTCAAACAGCGCCTTCAGCTCTGTAGCATCGCTTGGTTTCATCTTCCCAGCCAAAATGAGGCTGAGTTGGCGTCTGCGCAGCGCACCCTCAAAGCGGGCTTTTTCTTCTTTCGTTTCGGGGCTTACCTGCGGCACATGGATGGGGTTTCCCAATTGATCAACGGCCACAAAGGTGTAGATGGCCTCGTTCACTTTTAGCTGTTCAGAGGTGCTGCGGTCTTCCACATACACATCAATGAAAATCTCCATGCTGCTGCTAAAGGTGCGCGAAACCTTGGAACGCAGCGTAACGATATCGCCCAGTTTGATCGGTTGCGGAAACGTGACATTATTGACTGCTGCGGTTACACACACCCGCTTGCAAAGGCGATGGGCCGATATGGCCGCAATCACGTCCATCCAATGCAAGAGCTTCCCTCCCATCAGGTTTCCGAGTGTGTTGGTATCGTTAGGCAACACAATTTCGGTGTTGATGGCCAAGGTGGATTCGGGTGTTCGGACGCTGTCTCTCATTGCTGCAATTTTGCGCAAAGATAAAGCCCCGTCCTCCAAATGGAGAACGGGGCTTTATCAGTAGTCGCGTTGCTGCGAATAGTGCAATTACATCTTGGTCAGTTTTTGCACGAACCGCTCGTTTGTTTCCGTGTCTGTAAGCTCCACGAAATAGATTCCTTGGCTCAGGTCGCTCACGTCAAGATTAATGTTGTCGCTAAACGCACCCATCTTCTTAACCAGCGAACCATCAATGTTTAACACATTCAGGTTGTAATCACCAGCTTTTCCCATATATACCGTTACAAAATCAGATGCTGGGTTAGGAAAAAGCAGCATGTCTGGACCAGTGGCCTCCACTGCAATATCCTCTATGCCAGTATATTCCTTGGTGTAGACCGGTAGCGAAATCTGAGTTGGATGCTCTTCAGAGAAATGAACACGTTGAATGGCAATTCGCGGGGCATACTCTTCGCCTTCAAAAATATAGGTCTTTCCATCGCCAGGCTTTCTACGGAAGAATTCGTTCGGCATGATAGGCACATTTGGATTAACCTGGTAGCGGTTATAGTTACTGCTGCTTATCAGAATCTTCACCTTGTGTCCATCACCAAAGGTGTAGGCAATAGGAAGCGTTTGAAATACATACTCGTAGGTCTGACCAATTTCGATGTTCGTGAAAGGAATATCATCGCCAGGAAAAGGAATGGTGTAATCTTTCCAAGGCTCTTCAACCAACATTCTCACGTAATCACGAGCACGGGCATTCACTGTGCCGCACTGCACGAAATACTCACGACCGTCAGGGTAAACATCTACAATTCTCACCATGAAATCCGTGTCCGTTGGGCCTTCATTTAAACCACCGATGTTGCTTTTTGCGTAGAGCTTCACACTTGGAAAACCAACAATGCAGAGCGAATCTTTAACTGGTGCGCTTTCGAAGCTGATAACACCCGGACGGTTCATGGTATAATGCTCATAGCGTGGGTCTTTCAAATTGAACTGTCCTTGCGCATCGCGCTCACCGTCAGGTGTTTTCACGATCATGTTGGCCCCACCGACTGTTCTGATCGGGTCGTCTGGATCGTGTACATACATTTTCCAACCTTCGTCTGTGGTTGGCGCTACATTGTCCAATACACCATTCTGGTGCATGTAAAACACTTCGCGCTGAACAGCATCCCACGGACGGCCTTCTGGCAACGGGAACGTATCTGCAGGCAGCCAATAGTTAGACAGGCCAACATTCTGTGGTTCGGTATCGTCATTGGGTCCTATCACATACAATCGAACGTTGGCAATCTCGTTCGGGTCTGCAAAATCGCGATACGGAATTGGATTGATCGTCTCAGCACTCAGGCCAGGAATCACGTTATCCAATGGAATATCTGGAAGGTCAATCGGAATACTTCCAGTGCCAAGAAGTGGCGAATCGTACACGATCTCAGCCTTCAATCCGCTCAATGCACGTGCTCCAGTAAGAACTCCGATAAGTTGATCATAAGGTAGTCTTACTTCCTCCACGGGAACTCGGATAGAGAGCGTGCCAAGCAGGCCAAGGTCAGCTAATGGATATAGGTTATCTGATTCTGGGAGGATAAACTTTGGCTCTCCAATAAATTCATTAGGATGGTAGTTCAAATTGTAACGGAACCAACCGATGACCTCAGAATTAAGGGCTTTGTCAATAGGGATATTGGTTTCGCTGAAATCATCGAAGTTGATACCCAACAGGTCGTTCACATTTTCAGGATAGGTTCTGTCTCCCGTAGTGGTTGAACCAATGGTCTGGTGAGCCCAAGGTCCTAGAACAAGCTTCTGTAACTCTCGATTCGTTACACCTGGTCGGTTGAACTTGTTGTTGCTCAGGTGGCGTCTCATATTCGCCCAACTTTCGGTTTGAGAGTCAACGAAAATGTCCCACCAACCGCAGAGGTGGTAACCCGGAACCTCCATGTTTCGGAAGCGGCTGTACTGTCCATCTAACTGTCCTTCACCGAATTCGTCTGTTACCGCACGGCTGACATCAATTTCAGGTCGGCCAGAAGCATTCGGATAATATCCACAGGTTGGAATTCCAGTGATCGGGTCGGGATACTGAACTGAAGCAAAGTGGTCAATAGCCAAATTGGCTGCATCAAACTTATTCTGCTGAAAGGTTTTCTCCACTCCATTTACCACAATGGTCTGAGGCAATTTATAGTCAGCAGAACTGTGAATATTGTTCTGCATGTCATTGTCAATAGGAATGAGGTCATCATCTGTTCCAGAGAAGATCTGTCCTTTCAACCATCCGGTAACCAAACGATCACGAAGCACACCATTCGGATAACCTACTCCTTTGTAGAAATCGGCTGGCGCTACGATAGGCATGATGCATTTCAGACCAGGTTCGTTCTCATCGATCATGTGCGCTGCCGCTGCCTGATATTGATTATAACCCAAGGCTGATGCCCCAAACATCGCATATCGTCCTGTGTAAAGCAGATCTGTTGTATCTGTAATGCCGTCTCCGTCCAAATCGTAATCGCGCATCAAACGGTGTTTGATGTATTCTTTTGTATCGTATCCATCTTCATGGTGATTGCCATTCTTTGGGTCATTCTCATCTGTGGCATCCAACACGTGCTGAAATCCTGGATGATAGACACCCTTGTCCCATCCATCGCTGGTAAGTGGAAGGTAAACACCTTCAGAAGCATACCTTCCTCGTTGATCCTGCTTTGCAAATGCGTATCCCAAAAGGTTCATGATGGGCGCTTCTCCTGCATTAAGATCTCCCTTGTCGTAGGGAGTTCTCGTTAGCACCATTGGCAATTTGTAAGGGTTCGGATTTGGCTGACCATTCAGCGAATCATAGATCACATACTGGGTTCCTCTCGGAATCAGCTCCAGATTGTACTCGATTGGCGCACTGCCGAAAATACCCTGAAGCTGAGCCGGAAGCTCAATGCTAATAGGAACCATCAAGCAATCGCGCATCACCGGCAGGTAGATGTCGGTCATTAATTTAACGCTGTCGTGCATCACGAACTCTTCCGTATAAGGAGTACTGAATTCGAGAAGGTTGTCAATCTTTCCGTTAAGAATGACATCCTGAGAACTGGCTGAATTGATCAGCGAGCCAATAAGAACGAGTGAAAGGAGAACTCTTTTCATGATCGAGGGTTTTTAGAGTTTTTTAATGTCAAATACAATGGAACCATACACCATGGCTCCGATCTTTGGAGCGCCAAATGCTTCCTGACGTTGGAAGTTATAAACATTAGACGCACCAAGGCGTAATGTGGAATACCATTTAGGGATTTCGTAGCTGAGTTGAAGGTCAAGAAATGAGTAAGAAGGTACTTTTCCTGTTCCAAAAGTGCTCTGCCACAAATAGGAGTCAACCCATTGGAAATTGGCCGCAAAACCAAGGCCTTTCCACACGTTTCGGCCCTTGACACCAACATTCAATTTATGCTCTGGTGTGTTGAAACCCGGAATGATCGGATCATCAAGGTCCTTGTCTACCAGCTTCGCCCAATTGTAATTCATCGATGCGGAATACTTGTCGTTTATATAGTAGACCAATCCGATGGTAGCACCCATTGACCGTACCTGCTGTTTTGCATTTACAGGAATTTGATAACGAATGTATGATTCGTTGCTTGGTGAGTAAGACAGCAACTGATCGACACCACTTTGATCATCCACACTTGCATTTTTAGGTTGAACTACTCGAATCTCTCCAATGAAATCGGTGTACCAGTTGTAATAGAAGTTTGCATCAACATACAATTTCTTGAACAGAACACCTCGGTAACCGACCTCTACCGTTTTCACTTGCTCTGGTCTCAATTTTCTTGCGTTGAAGGTTTTCAACTTTTTCGCAGCATCGTCATATACAGAATCGTACCATACGCCTTGAGTTTGAACGCTGTCGATAAAATCCTCAAAAAGCCCAACCGATTCTAATGTATAGAGGTTGTCCCAACCATTGAGGTTACCAGCAATGGTAAGCGGGCCAATGTCGAGGTTGATGTACTGATTCTGTAGCGTTGGAATCCGGAAAGCGCTTTGTCCAGATACTCGGAAAACATGGCCTTTCAAGTTATACATCAGCGATGCTCGTGGCGAGAACTGAACAGGGAAATTCTTGTTCTTATCTGCTCTCACAGATGCCATCACTTTAAACTTATCGTTAAAGAACTTCTTGCTTAACTGAAGGAAGCCTCCAACCTCCCACAGCGAAAGATCCACGAATTGTGCATTCAGATCTGCTGAGCCATTAGCCAGTGTATCTCCTCTATTAACTAACGTGTCCGAAAAAATGGTACCGAAAGATTGTGGATCGTAACGCCTGAAATTGGCACCTACGAGTACATCAAGCCATGGCCAATCGAAATTGTACTGACCTTCTACGTGCTGCAAATTAGATCTGTCTGTGAATTTCGAACCCGTTTGAAGATCCGCATTGTTAACAATCGCGTTTCGTAGGGAATCAAATTTCGGAGAACCTGCTGCAATCCAACCATTTTGATCGGCTTGAGCACGGGCATAATCCTTAGCTATCTGTACCTCTTCATTGGTGGCATCATCATCAAAGTCATCTGTCATTATTTTCAGCGTATCGAAATACGCGCCCAGATACTCGCCAACATAATCGGCAATTCCTTCTTTGGAGATGTTGATCCCTGTGAATACCACATCGTACGATTTCCCAGCATCTTCAAACGTAGAATAACCTTTGATGCTCCAGTTTCTGCCTGTCACTTCTCCCTTCACCTGCTGGAAAAGTATGTTATTGATGCTATAGCGATTGGATGCCTGATACACTGCAGTTCCCAATCCGAATTTATACGTAAGTGAAGCCTCAATTCCCTGCTTAAATCTGTAGTGCAATTCGGCAGATGCTTTAGCGCTGAATGTGTTGTTGTTTGCCAATTGATGTTCCGTATATCCTGGAGCGCGTACATTGATCGTACCTGGATATGCATTTGGTGAAACAAGTCCCAACCAGTTGTTCAGGGCTATGAAATCATCTCGTTCTTCCTGCGTGTTATCGGGGTCATCTTGTGCCTGCTCTACGATGGCCGATAGGTCAACGTCTGTTTCAATGTCGCCATACCGGTTTGGAGCAACGCTGTCTGATGGATTTCCATAAAGTGGCTGATAAGTGGTGTCATTCGCAATCCAATCGTTAGCCCGTTTGTATTGTCCAGTAAGTTTTAACGCCCATCGTTTCTCCTTTCCATAAACACCTGCGTAACGCGCTTGTACATCCACATAATCGCGCGTGCCTCCTTGCAGTTTCACAGAAAGGCCTTGATAATCGTACGGATTCTTGGTCTTCATACTGACCACACCTTGGAAAGCATTCGGACCATACAATGCAGATGCAGGACCGCTGATAACCTCCACACTCTCAAGATCCAGATCGTTGGCACCAACCATGTTGCCAACAGGGAAATTCAAACCTGGCGCCTGATTGTCCATTCCGTCAACAAATTGAACCACCCGAACAGGAGCAGTGGTGTTGAAACCACGCATGTTGATGACCTGAAAGCCCATACTTGAAGTGGTAACATCCACTCCCTGTAACGTGCTGAGACCAGCATAGAAATCGCCAGAAGCAATTTCATTGATCTCCTTAGTATTCATCTTATGAATGGAAGCAGTAGATTCTAAAATCGTCTCAGAAACTCTTGACCCCGACACAACCACTTCCTGACCAACCATGTTGATGGTTTCCATTTCAATGGTCAGTTTGGTATTCGATTTATCAACCGGAACTTCGAATGTCTGATACCCAAGATATGAGATTTCGAGCGTCTTAGGTTCCGTCAGATCCAATTCAATCGAGAACTTTCCGTTAACGTCAGTTTGCACACCTGTTGTTGTACCTTTAATAATTACAGATGCTGAAATAAGGGTTTCACCTCTCTTCTTGTCTTTAACAACACCAGTTACCGTGGTATTCTGTGCAAAACCATGAATAGAAAAAAGGATAAAAGCGAGTAGGGTAAAGACTCTTCTCATACGCTAGGGGTTGATTAATTTTTGGTTAAGGTTTCCCAAGAATACGAAGTTTTTGAAACTTGTCAATCAAGAGACAAAAAAATCTAATGGTCCAAAGCTAAATGCAAGCCTTAGATTTGCATTTTAATTTCAGAATCTCGAATGAAAGAATTTCTTCAGCGCGAATTGATCACAGTGGGAGCATACCATTTAACAATGCTTCAGATCGTTGTGGTCCTTTTGATCCTGACTTTCACTTGGATTGCCACGTGGGCCATAAAAGCAGTTGTTGTTAAACGGAAGAACATCTCCGAACTTGAACTAGGAAGAAGACTTTCCGTGTACAAACTGATACAATATGTGGTATGGATCGTTGCCATTCTACTAAGCTTAGAATCGGCAGGTTTTCACCTAACGGTGCTAATGGCTGGTTCAGCCGCCCTTTTGGTTGGTATCGGCCTAGGATTACAAGAGGTTTTCAAGGATTTTGTGAGCGGCATCATCCTCCTTTTCGATGGAACGATCCGCGTGTCCGACATCATTGAAGTGGAAGGAAAAGTTGGCCGAGTGCGCGAAATCCGACTTCGTGCTTCGGAAATGGAAACGCGCGAAGGAATTATCATGATCGTGCCTAATTCCAGATTCATCACCGGAAATGTGGTGAATTGGACCCACAACCATAAACTCACTCGGTTTTCGGTGGTGGTTGGTGTGGCCTATGGTTCAGATGTGGAAAAAGTGCGTGACGTGCTAATCGAATGCGCCAGACAGAACGAAGATGTGGTGAAGAATCCCGAACCGTTCGTGTTTTTCTCAGACTTTGCCGATTCGCAGCTCACTTTCACGTTGCAGTTTTTTTCTAGGTCGGTGTTTAGAATAGAATTCGTGAAAAGCGACATCCGTTTTGCCATTGACAAGGCATTCCGTGAAAATGGGATCAGTATTCCTTTCCCTCAGCGAGATGTGCATATCCGCACAGGGCAGAAAGACATTGGGTAACAATTGCCCACACTTTTCGTTAGAAGGTTCGACCAAAAACCTAAATCGTGAATCGATTCATCGTATTACTGGCTGTGCTAATCTTGCCTAGCATCGGGTTTGCTCAGAAAAAATCCGCCCTCAAGGATCGTTGGAGGAACTCGATCGGAGCTTCGGCCCATCTGCTTTTGATAAAGAAAAACGTAAGCCCTGCTTTTGGGGTTTATTACAATCCGCAGGTCAATATCATCAACAGGTATGCTGACTTTTCGTTGGCGGCAACCATGCCTATGACACTTGGCGTTCACATCAAAGACTCATGGATTGAAAAGACTTACTTCTACGGTCATATTCCAGCTGTGGTTGAAGCAAACATCGGACACTATTCTACGCGCGATTTCCGTTCGGATATTGGAATGGGCCTAGGCGTGGGTTATGCTGCGCAGATAAATGGTGCAGACATTTCATCTGGATTTGTGGCAACTCTTGCTGCAAGAACATGGTTTTTCCGTGGAAGTCTGACCATCAGATACATTCTTCATCTGAACATCGTAGGAATTGGAGGCTACAACACGCATGGCATTGCACTAGCCGTAAACATGGGCAACTACTTTAACAAGTTGACCCACATGAACAAGATGAGCAAGTTCCAAAATTTTAAATAGACCCTATTTTGTCGGGGCGAAAGCAAACGCTACAAATGCGTTGGTTACATTTGCTCAAGTTGTAAACTACAGGTATGACAAGAATCGTTACACTATTACTTCTGCTTTTCACGTTGACGCAAGCTGCAATGGCCGGTGGTCCGTGGCCTCGAAAAAAGAACAGTGGTTATGCTCAATTAGGCTTCACCTATGTTGGCTACAACAAGTTCTTTAATCACGAAGGAAAAGTGACCGATCTGAGAAGAAACGTCACTGATTTCACAACTCAGCTTTACCTTGACTTCGGAATCACAGACCGATTGACGATGACCGCCAATTTGCCGTTCAAATATGTGGCATCAAGTCAGCAGATTGTAAATTCAGATACCACGTATTTCAGAGATACGGTACCTGCAGGCAATCTCTTTGGATTGAATAACGTGATGCTTGGATTCAAGTACAACATCATCAACAAAAAGGTTCTTTTTTCTGCTGGTTTAAATGCAGAGGCAAATGTTTCCAAGTACGATTCGCTTACTACACTCAGAACTGGACCAAGTGCGTGGGTTTTTCATCCATACTTGAGTGTTGGCTCATCCTTTGTACAAGGAAAACTTTACACAATGCTTGATGCTGGCTATCGTCTCCGATTGAACAACTACAGCGACCAGATTGATTTCAATTGGGAACTTGGCTATTCGTGGAACTACAAAACCTACTTTATTTTAACCGTTGCTGGTAGATATGCCATTAAAGAAGGCAGCAACGACAATAACGTAACGCCATTAAATCCGAATGGTAGAGACCTTCACACTACGCTTTATCCAAACAACCAACAATATGTTGGTTACGGAATCAAATTCATTCAGAAGATCAAAAAGAAAGTGCATCTGAATGCCGGAGTGTATTTCGGCATGGGAAACATGGTGGCTGCAACTCCCAGCTATAACCTTGGTGTTGCCTACGAATGGTAACGCAGACCAACATTTCCATTTTGAAGCAACTTAACTGCAACACGTTGCTTAGCCTGCGTTCCGTTTTAGAACGAATGGAACAGAAAATGTACACACACGTGAATCCGAAAGGGCGCGCTTCTGTTGGACAACATGTGCGGCACACGCTCGAATTCTATCAGTGTCTGTTCGAAGCCACAGATTCGGTGAATTACGATCTGCGTAAGCGTGACATTCTTCTTGAATCGAGCCCTGATCATGCGATGATTTGCATTGATGAACTGATTGAAAAACTGAATTCGGTTTCATTAGATCGATCGCTGAAACTATTGGCCGAAATGTCTGGTGCCGAAGACAATCTTCTTTCTGTCAGCTCATCCATGTCTCGCGAACTGCTTTACGTTCTTGAACATGCCATTCACCATATGGCTTTGATGCGCGTGCTTATAAAAGATGGCAACACCGAATTTGACCTGCACGATTCCTTCGGAGTAGCCTATTCTACCTTGGCTTACCGAAGCCACGAAGCCAAGGGCTAAACCATGAATCCTGTACCATTTTCAGTTCGTCTGCACATTTGGTTGCAGCGCCTTGTCCGTTGGGAATTCTGGCCTTGGCGAATTGTCTACGTTCCAGTAGCTGTGTATTGGTTTTTTCTGGCGATAAAGGCGCGTGGCTGGGTGTTTTTCAGTGCTGCTAACCCGTGCATGCGTTTCGGTGGTTTGGTGGCATACTCAAAAACCGATGTCACCAAACTCGTTCCTGAAGACTATTTGCCAAAAACGGTTTTTGTTGAATTGAATGATTCTCCGTCACAAGTTCTTACCACAGTGAAAGAGAAGGAAATGTCATATCCGTTGATCATCAAACCGGATATGGGAGAACGCGGAAAAGGCGTGAAAATCCTCCGAACTGAGAAGGAATTGCTTTTGGCTTTGGATTCCGTTCATGAACGGATGTTGCTACAGGTTTACGAAGACCTTCCAATGGAATTGGGCGTGATGTATAGCCGAAATCGTGATGAACAAAACGGAAAAATCACTTCCATTGTCATCAAAGATTTTCCTGCTGTGATCGGAGATGGCAAACGAACGCTGTTGGAATTGATTCTAGCCAATCAACGAACACGTTTCAGTTATAAAATCCACGTAAAACGTTTTGCCGACCGGTTGAAGGAAGTGATTCCTGAAGGTGAGAAGTTGAGAATTGTGAACATCGGCAACCACATGTTGGGAACCACATTTCTGAACGGCAATCACCTTATCTCACCTGAATTGGAGCACGTATTTGATGATCTGGCCAAACAGATCAAAGGATTCCACATTGGTCGATTTGATGTACGGACTGCTTCATTGGATGCCTTGGTAAAAGGCCAGTTCAAAGTAATTGAGGTAAATGGCGTGAACTCCGAACCGTGTCACATTTTTCATCCTGGCCGATCCATTTTTCTTGCTTGGCGCGATCTATTCAAGCATTGGAAACGCATTGCTGATATCAGCATTGCCAATCACGAATGTGGTGTTCCGTACGCTTCCTATTTGGAGATTCAACGCGAAATTCGAAAACATAACCGCGAAGGAGCGAAGCACGATTGAATCTTATTTTTGCGACTATGGAATTTCTATCGAACCTCGAATTCAATATCCTTTATATCAAGGCGCTGCACATCATTTTCGTCACCACATGGTTTGCAGGGTTGTTCTACATCGTCCGATTATTCATCTATCACGCTGAGGCCAGAGGAATAGAAGAACCTGCGAGAAGCATTCTGCAAAAGCAATATAAATTGATGGAGTGGCGATTGTGGTACATCATCACGTGGCCATCAGGCATTCTTACTGTAATTTTTGGAAGTTGGTTGATTTACGGTTTAGGATACTGGAGAGTCTGGCAGATTTCAAGTTGGGAAAACCTAATCTGGTTGGCGGTAAAGTTGGCATTGGTGGCTGGGTTGTTCCTCTATCAGTTTGCATGCCATCGGATTTTCCAGAAATTTCAGAACGATGAGGAAACTTGGGGTTCATTCAAACTCAGAATCTGGAACGAGGTAGCAACGCTATTCCTATTTGCAATTGTATTTGTTGTCGTGCTTAAGGATTCATTGACCTGGATTTGGGGCTTGGTAGGATTGGTGGCGTTAAGTCTTGTGATCATGCTAGCCATCAAACTGTACGGAAAGGCAAGAGGGAAAAAAGAAGAGTTGGGAGGAAATAAGGACGAATCAGTTTCCTGAAACGATACGCGCTTCTTTGTTTGAAAGACTCACAGATGTGAGCATTTTCTGCGCATCTTCAATAGAACTGTACGTTCCGTAAGCAACCAGATGCCGTTTGTTTTCAATGCCAGCATATTCGGCACTGAAACCGCGCTTGATCATTTTAGCTACGTAATCTGCTGCTTCAGCTCTGGAAGCAAACGTAGCTGCAATCACTTTAAAGGTTGAAGCTGTTTCATTAAACGCAGCAACCGGAACTTCCTCATCTAAACTCAATTCAGTGGAAGGAATTGCATCTGTTTTCACAACGATCGGCTTCAGCGAATTTCCAGTAAGATGGAGTGAAAGATATTGCTGTGAGTATTTCTCTGAAAGAACGTCTTCTCGCTCAAAACCCTTGTTTATCCAATTCTCATCAAACTGACGTGCTGAATACGAAGCCTCGTTGGTCAACGCAAACGGATTCAACTGATGAGCCAGCATCTTTCCATTGTTCAACGCGCCATTCTGAATCGGCATCCACATCATGAACCCAACAGCAACGGCTGCAGCAGCATACGTGGCAATGCGCTTGATGGGCAATGTTCGAACCGTTGTTGCAAATGGTCCATCAGCCGCAACCAGTTGGCGAACCTTATCAACATTATCTTTTTCAACCTTACTAAGCGAAACAGGCTTCAGTCCAAAGAATTCGTCCTGAATTTCAGGAAGTGCAACAGCTTCAAACTCAATGGTTCCTTCAACCGATCTTTTCAATCGTCCAAGCCCTTCCCACATAATGGTTTCGCCATTATTCAATCGAAAACGCAATTCAGAAATCGCATCTGTCAGCAATCTGTCAGCATCCGAATAAGAAACCTCATTCTCCAATGCAAATGCTGAAATCAGCAAACCATCGTTGTGAGCCAATCTCGCATTGAAAATCACTGAATTTTTAGGCGGATGAATACGATTTCGTAATTCATCCAATTCAGAACCCAAACGGTCTTTTACGAAACCGCCAAAGCCAGGCAACACAACCAAAGGTTGATCACAAAGCTGCGTGGCAATAATATGTCCGAGTTGATTAGATAACATGTGATTGGAACGCGCCAAAGTACGGCAAATTATAGGTTTCTAGCGCGCAAAAGTCTCGCAAGATCTTCGGGTGTATCTACCGAATTGCTTTCGTGTTCTGTTTCAGCGAGTTGTATTTGAAAACCGTTTTCCAACCAGCGCAATTGCTCCAGACTTTCCTTCTTTTCAAGATCGGACTGCGGCAGTTTCGATACCGTTTTCAACGTTTCTGCCCGATAAGCGTAGATGCCGATGTGTTTATAAAACGCAGTTTCATTCAACCATTGCGTTCTTTCAACTCCTTTTAAATATGGAATGGCTGTTCTACTGAAGTAAATAGCGTTGTTCTTTGGTGTTTTCACCACCTTGATCACCGTATCACTTATAAGGTCTTCTTCGTTTTCAATTCGCTTGATGAGCGTGGCAATCTGCGTTTCATCTGCGCTAAAAAGCATTGCCAACTGATCAATTTGTTCTGGTTCGATAAATGGTTCATCGCCCTGAATATTGATAACCACATCAACGTCTTTTAATCTCGAAAGCACTTCTGCACAACGGTCAGTTCCAGATTGATGCTCAGATGATGTCATCATCACCTTTCCTCCAAAACTTTGAACATGGTCGAAAATGCGTTGATCATCTGTGGCAACAATCACTTCATCCAACAACTTCGCTTTCGAAGCCTGCTCATATACGCGTTCAATCATGCTCTTTCCAGCAATATCCACAAGCGGTTTACCAGGAAACCGAGTGCTCGCATAGCGCGAAGGAATGATGCCAACGATTTTCGTCATGCCACAAAAGTAGCCAACACTCTTTCTTATAATGAGTGAGTTCCCGAATCAGTCTACTAGAGCATTTCTCAATCTTGCACGTTCAGTTGATAAGAAGAGAGCCTGAGGATGCTAATTTTGGCCACATGCAATTGGTAGATACTCACGCACATTTATATTCCAAACAGTTTGATGGCGAACTTAGCGATGTGATGATTCGCGCTAAGGAAAAAGGCGTAACGCGAATGCTTTTACCCAACGTTGATAGCAGTAGCACTCCGCGTCTTTGGGACGTGGTAAATGCTTATCCGCAAAATTGTTTCCCCATGATGGGACTTCACCCATGTTCGGTCAACGAAACGGTTTCTGAAGAATTGAAGCATGTAGAAACTGAACTTTCCTCTGGGAAATACATTGCCGTTGGCGAAATCGGAATTGACCTTTATTGGGACAAGACCTATATAAAGGAGCAGATCCACGCATTTGAGCTACAAATGGAATGGGCCAAAAAATTGGATCTTCCAGTCGCCATCCATTGCAGAAATTCATTTGACGAGATATTTGATTCGCTGTCTAAAGTGCAAGACGGGCGGCTTCGAGGAGTTTTACACTGCTTTACGGGAAATGCAGAGCAGGCGAAACGAACCATCGAACTTGGACTTTCCATTGGGGTTGGCGGGGTGCTTACCTTTAAAAACAGTGGACTGGACTTGGCACTAAAAGAAGTTCCATTGGAAAAGCTCTTGCTGGAAACAGATGCTCCTTACCTCGCTCCCACTCCGTATCGAGGAAAACGTAACGAAAGTTCATACACAAGTCTGGTGGCCGAAAAACTTGCAGAAGTGAAAGGCATTTCCATCGAAGAACTTGCAGCAATTACCACGTTAAATGCAGAAACGCTCTTTAAACTTCCGTAATGCGAGAACCTAAAGTCCTCATTATATATACAGGTGGAACCATCGGAATGATCCACGATGAGAAAACCGGAACTTTAAAGCCATTTCATCTGGAAGGCGTTTTCAAATCCATTCCATCTATATTAAAGTTAGGCATCGAAATCCACGCGCTGGAACTGGACGAGATCATCGATTCATCGAACGTCACTCCTGCTGTTTGGATTCGTTTGGCTGAGATTATCCGTGATTATTATGCTGAGTTTGACGGATTTGTGATCCTTCACGGTTCAGACACAATGGCTTTCAGTGCTTCGGCTTTGAGTTTTCTACTCGAGAACCTTGCAAAACCCGTGATTTTCACTGGCAGTCAGCTACCGATCGGATTGCCGCGAACTGATGCGCGCGAGAACCTGATAACTGCATTGACCATTGCTGGTCTGCGTAAGGCTGATGGCCGGTCGATGATTCCTGAAGTATGCATCTATTTTGAAGACAAACTTTATCGTGGAAATCGAACACACAAATTCAATTCAGAGAATTTTGACGCGTTCGTTTCGCGCAACTATCCAATTTTAGGCGAAGCTGGTGTTCGCATCCGAATATTTGAAGAGCGATTGCTTGAACAATCTTCTGCTAATCTTATCGTTCATACGGCCATGGACACCAATGTGGCAGTGCTGAAGTTATTTCCTGGTTTTGACATTACACCTTACGTGAAGATGTTCTCTGATGCTGGCATAAAGGCGCTCATCATAGAGAGCTACGGTTCGGGAAATGGCCCAACAGAGAAAGGCTTTCTTAATTCAATCGGAGCTATTATCGATGCTGGAACTATTGTGTTGAATATTACGCAGTGCCGCGAAGGAAAGGTGGAAATGGGCAAGTATGAAACCAGCGAACGCCTTTTACAACTAGGAGTTCTGAGCGGAACTGACCTTACTGTGGAGGCGGCCATCACCAAAACGATGTTCGTGCTAGGTTCCGTTTCAGGTTTTAACGAGAGAAAAGCACTATTGCAACAATCTCTTAGAGGTGAAATGTCGCTTTAATTTATTGTTCAGATGACGAATCACATTTTTTGTAATTTGCGCGCCAAATTGGGGAAGAGGAGAGATGGCCGAGTGGCTGAAGGCGCACGCTTGGAAAGCGTGTAAACCCCAAAAGGGTTTCGAGGGTTCGAATCCCTCTCTCTCCGCATTGAAGGAAAAGTATAGATTTGCAATTGTTAACCATTAAATAAATAGTTGAAGAACTAACCACTGTTAAAATCATGAAAAAGTTTTTTGCCCTAATAACCTTCGCTGCAGTTTTGAACTTCAGCTATGTGCCAACAATCAAGGCTCAGGATGAACCAGCTGCGACTGAAGTTGCAACTGAAGAAGTGACCACTGAGGCAGATGCAGCACCAGTTGCTGAAAGTGCCGATGAGTCTTCTTCATTGTCAGTCGATGAGCCTGAAGAACTTGGATTTCATCAAACGTTGAAGAAAAAATTCATTGAAGGTGGTGCCGGATTCATGGGCGTTGTACTTCTTGTACTTATTCTTGGTCTTGCTCTTTGTATCGAAAGAATCATTTACCTAAGCCTTGCTACTGGCAACTCAGAAAAACTTTTGGGCGAAGTAGAAAGCAGCTTGAAATCAGGTGGTGTTGAAGCAGCTAAAGAAGTTTGCCGAAACACAAAAGGACCTGTTGCCAGCATCTTCTACCAAGGTCTT
The DNA here is from genome assembly GCA_021739695.1 of Flavobacteriales bacterium. Lineage (NCBI taxonomy): Bacteria > Pseudomonadati > Bacteroidota > Flavobacteriia > Flavobacteriales > Flavobacteriales bacterium. The sequence goes on from JAIPBM010000024.1 coordinate 21,013, forward strand.
AGCAGAAAAGATGAAGGATTGGACATGGTTGAGAAGTCAATCGTTTCTTATGGATCTGTTCAAATGGGTCTTTTGGAGAAAGGAATTTCTTGGATTTCACTTTGCATCGCTCTTGCTCCAATGCTTGGTTTCATGGGGACTGTAATTGGTATGATCGGTGCATTCGATGCTATCGAGGCTGCTGGAGATATCTCTCCATCATTGGTTGCTGGAGGTATCAAGGTTGCACTTTTGACCACTGTATTCGGTCTTATCGTTGCAATGATTCTTCAAGTGTTTTACAACTATATCATCGCTAAAGTGGATAGCCTTGTAAACGACATGGAAGATTCTTCTATTACATTCATGGATATCCTTGTAAAAAACAGCAAGTAATATCCGTTACAATTAACCGTTAAACCAGATAATTATGGCGGATTTTATGACAAACTATGGCATCATCATCTGCTACATCCTTTTGGCGGTAGCAGTATTGGCCGCGGTTATTTTCCCGATCATACAACTTGCAAAGAATCCTAAGGGCGCTAAAGGTGCACTTATCGGAATCGGAGCATTGGTAGTTGTTCTCGGAGTTTCATACGCGCTTTCTTCGGATGTAAATCCAAGCAAAATTGAGATCACTGCTGAAGGAGCAAAACAAGTTGATACTGGACTTTTTGCATTTTACATTTTGGCCGCAGTTGCCATTGTGTCATTGGTATATGCAGAGGTTTCAAAACTGTTTAAATAATGGCTAGGTCGAAAAGAGAGATTCAAGAAATCAATGCTGGCTCAATGGCCGACATTGCCTTCCTGTTGCTTATTTTCTTTTTGGTTACCACTACCATGGATATCGACACAGGTTTGATGCGTGTGCTTCCTCCACCAATTTTGGAAGATGTTCCACCACCGCCACCTGTTAATAAGCGAAATGTCTTTGTGGTGTTGGCCAATGCGCAAGACAACCTTCTTGTAGAGAATGAGTACATGCAAGTTGAAGAATTGAAAGATGCTGCAAAGGAGTTCATTTTGGGAAAACCAAATGATCCTTCAGATGAGCGCTTTCCTGAATTCAAGATTGCTACTGACCCGACCATCGTGAAGTACTATGGGCCAAACAAGAAGATATCTAAACAGATTGTTTCGTTGCAAAACGACCGTGGAACTTCTTACGAGCTGTATATAGCAATTCAGGATCAACTGGCCTGCGCATATAGCGAAGTTCGTGACGAAGAGGCTAGAACCAAGTTCGGCAAAACCTATAACGAACTGAAAGACAGTAAGAGTAAGGTTGACAATGAGAAAGCCAAGGCAATCAGGATGTTGATTCCACAAAGGATTTCTGAAGCAGAACCTAAAGAAATTGGTAAGTAATGCAGATAAGAAAGAAAGGTAAAAAGGAGGTTCCTCCAGTTTCTACCGCATCCCTTCCGGATATTGTATTCATGCTTTTGTTCTTTTTCATGGTAACAACCGTGATGAGAGAAACATCGCTGAAAGTTATGCACGTCATTCCTAAAGCTAGAGAAGTAGCGAAGTTGGAGCGCAAATCATTGGTGGCGTATATTCACATTGGACCACCATTGAAGCAATTGCAAGGAATTTACGGTACTGAACCACGAATTCAACTGGATGACGCTTTTGCAACTCCTGCTGAAATTCCAACATTCGTTGAGTTAGTGAAAGCAAGTACAGCTGAACCTGAAATCCCGCTACTTACCTATTCGCTGAAGGTTGACTCAAAAACGAAAATGGGTATTGTAGTAGATGTGAAGCAGGAGCTGAGAAAGGCAAACGCGCTGAAGATCAATTATTCTACGGGTAAAATCCTTGACAAAACAACTTTCTAAAGGAAGTTTCAATCTAAAAATTTAACGGAGCCAATTGGCTCCGTTTTTTTTTCATTCAATCCAATTCTCCTTTTGAAACTGCAAATACGGTTTGCTGATGCTGCCTAAAGAGATACAACAGCATCATGCAGAAGATGAGTGAAAAAGTAGCTATCGATAGGTTTCCAATTCCGATATTTTCTAGGCTTCCATCAACGCTACCATGCTGCATTCCGTATGCTAGAATTACCGCAACCGCGTTATTGGTGAAATGCGCAATGATCGGATACCACAGATTATTACTCCAATAATAAAGATATCCCATCGCCACGCCCATCAACAGACGCGGAACGAAACCCAAGAATTGAAAGTGAAATGCGCTGAAAAGTATTGCGGCAAACCAGATTCCGGCATGAACATTTGCCCATTGCTTAATAATGCCGCGTTGAACAATCCCTCGGAATATCAACTCTTCACCTACTGCTGGCACCAACGCAATCATAAATAGATTGAACAGAAGAACTCCAACGTGAGGCATGTTCAGCAACAGTTTGGTCATTTCTCCGGCTTGTTCCTCCTTATCGTGCATCCAATCTCCAACAAACGTGGGGAGAACCAAATTTGCGTTCCAATCTGCTATGTAGTTGATAAACGGGAATGCCACTAAAAAGAATGCGATGCTGATTAGAACCGATTGTCTGATTGGTGAAAGGAACATCTGTCTGAACTCAGCAACGGATGAAGACAACCATAGATAGACCAGCGCGGGCAACAAAAGCGTACCTAAACCCAGCGCCAGTTGCATTAAGCGTGCCGCTGGTAGAAGTTCAGGACTCGCTAGTTTATCTACAAGTGTCGGGTCAGTTAGTAACGGAATTCCCAAAAACAGTTCAGAAATCACAAATCCAAAAAAGCTGAAAACCGCCATTCCTGTAAAAACCAACAACAATAGGAACAACACTCCATTAAGTGGAGATCCCTTTACGTACACTCTAAGAGAATCGATCAAACTGATATTAAGTAATTTTGAGTCTGAATTAGACAATGGCAAAGATAGGAGATATTGATGTTGGGGATTTCCCGTTGCTGCTTGCTCCGATGGAAGATGTGAGCGATCCACCTTTCAGGGCCGTTTGTAAGGCGAATGGAGCTGATGTGATGTTCACGGAGTTCATTTCATCTGAAGGTCTTATCCGCGATGCGGCAAAAAGCGTACAGAAACTTGATATTTTCGAATACGAACGTCCAATTGGCATTCAAATTTTTGGGGGAGATATTGAGGCGATGAAAGAATCAGCTGAAATAGCGACTGGCGCCAATCCGGACATCATCGACATCAATTATGGCTGCCCTGTGAAGAAAGTAACTTGTAAGGGTGCTGGAGCAGGTATCTTGCGGGACATACCGAAAATGGTTGCAATGACAGCTGAAATCGTCAAAAGCACACATCTTCCGGTTACTGTGAAAACTAGATTAGGTTGGGACACAGAAACGATGTATGTAGAAGAAGTTGCAGAACGGCTACAAGACGTGGGTGTGAAGGCCTTGAGCATTCACGGAAGAACCCGAGTTCAGATGTATAAAGGAGAAGCAGATTGGACCTTGATCGGAAACATCAAGAACAATCCTCGCATTCACATTCCCATTTTTGGGAACGGTGATGTAGATAGCCCGGAAAAAGCCAAGTTGATGAAAGACCGATATGGCGTTGATGGCATTATGATCGGTCGAGCAAGCATTGGTTATCCTTGGATCTTTAATGAAATCAAGCTCTTCCTAAATACAGGACAACATCTTCCATTGCCAACAACAGATGAACGTGTTGACACTTGCCTCAAACATTTTGAGTTCTCGCTTCAATGGAAGGGAGAAAAACTAGGGAACGTAGAAATGAGAAGGCATTACGCCAATTATTTCAGAGACTTTCCTGGATTTAAACAGTACAGAACGCTTCTAGTTTCTTCTTCAGAAAACGATGAAATACGCGAGATTCTGGAAAATGCGAGGAATCATTACAATCAAATTGAACCCTCCGCGGCATAGTCCTCTTTGAGCATTTGATGTTTGTTCAACTACACTTTACTTAGGTATATTTGCTTTCCTTGAAAAAAGATGTTCGAATGCAAAAACTGACACTATTGAAGTTCCACTTAGTTTTCTCGTTGATATTCCTTGTAGGAATTCAAAATGTACTGATTGCCCAAGAGATTAGTGGAACTATTACTGACTCAGAAAGCGGTGAACCTCTTTTTGGCGCTAGTGTGGTCGTTACAGGGACAGCTGTAGGAGCTACTACGGATTTTGATGGGAAATTCAAATTCAATGCAGGCAAACAGCCTCCATTCCAAGTTACGGTTTCTTACATCGGTTACCTGAAGCAGGAAATTGACGTAACATCATTGGCAACTCCGCTACAAGTAAAGTTGGGTACGGATGCGGTAATGCTTCAAGGCGTTACTGTAACTGATGTTCGTGTTTCAGAAAAACAAAAGGAATCGGCACTGACGGTGGAGACGATGGACATCATCGCCATAAAAGAAACACCTGCAGCCAACTTCTATGATGGACTTGGGAACTTGAAAGGCGTAGACCTTACTGCCGCAAGTATTGGATTCAAAGTCATCAACACCCGCGGTTTCAATAGTACATCTCCTGTGCGCTCGCTTCAAGTAATTGATGGTGTTGATAATCAATCTCCTGGACTGAATTTCAGTTTGGGAAACTTCCTCGGTTCATCTGAATTGGATGTGATGAAGGTTGATATCGTGCAAGGCGCCAGCTCCGCTTTTTATGGACCAAATGCATTTAACGGGGTGATTGACATGCGAACGAAAAGCCCGTTCATTAAACCAGGGCTTGAGGCACAGATAAAAGTTGGAGAGCGAAACCTGGGAGAGGCAGCGATTCGTTGGGCACAAGTGTTCAAGAATAAAGACGGAGAAGATAAATTCGCCTATAAAGTGAACCTGTATTATCTCCAAGCGTATGACTGGGTGGCGGACAACCTTGACCCAATCTACGACCTTGGAGTTTCAGCCTCTAATCCGGGAGGTTACGATGCCGTAAACCGCTATGGAGATGAAGACCTCGCTGGTGGAAACGATTATTCACAACAGATAGCCAACTATCCAGGACTAGGTACTTTCTTCCGCAGAGGTTACATGGAGAAGGATCTGGTTGATTACAACACCAGGAATTTCAAGGCTAATTTGGCCATGCACTACAGGATTAAACCCGATGTGGAATTGATTTATTCTTTCAATTTTGGTTCTGGAACAACGGTATACCAAGGTCAGAATAGGTTCTCTCTTAAAGACATGCTTTTCTTTCAAAACCGATTGGAGATCGGAAAAAGAGATAAGTGGTTTGTAAGAGCGTATTCCACAAACGAAGATGCTGGGAATTCGTATGATGCAGTTGTCACTGCCTTCAAATTATTGAATAATCAGCGAACCTTAGAAAAATACAACACGGCATATGCAAATTATTGGGTCACAAACATCCGACCAGAAGTTCGGGCACTGCTCGCTGACAACGGAGTGACATTCGGTGGTGCAGGCGTAGGTTGGGATACTGAGGCGATCCAAGCTGTATTGGCACAGCACCCGGAAGAGCTGGCGGCTTGGCACCAACAAACCACCAATGCCTTAGAAGCCGACCCAATTCAAGGATACCCGGCTCCAGGTAGTCAAACCTTCAACGACCTTTTCAATGAAATAAGGTCTACAGTTTATACGGACAATAAATTAGATGGTGGAGGGTCACGATTCTATGATAAATCTGCCCTCTATCACGTACATGGCGAATACAAACTGGACGCTTCCATCAAAGGAGTAGAACTTGGTCAGTTTACATTCGGTGCGAACGGACGTCTGTATGCTCCTAACTCCAGAGGAACGATATTCGATGAGATGCGCATCAGTAAACGAAGCGTTACGATTGATACCATTGCGGGAATCCCTGTAGACTCCGCGATATTCGACACTTCATTTAAAAAAATATTCAATTGGGAGTTTGGTGTTTATGTGGGGTGGGAACGTAAGTTCTTTAATGATAAGCTAAAAATCAGTGCAGCTCTTCGAATGGATAAAAATCAAAACTTCCCATTCGTTTTCTCGCCAGCTGCATCATTGGTCTATCTTCCATCCAAGGACCATACTATAAGGGCCGGATTCTCTTCTGCTATCCGTAATCCAACGTTGGCAGACCAGTATCTCTATTACGATGTAGGGCGGGCTATTCTAATTGGAAACATCAATGGCTTCAATGATCTCATTGATGTCGATTCCTTTGTCGATTACTTAAACAATCCTGGCGCATCTAACGACACTGTACTTCAATATTTCGATGTAGCTCCCATCGTTCCAGAAAAAGTGAAGACCGTAGAACTGGGTTATCGTGGCTTCTTCTTCGGTCATATGTATGTAGACGCATCCTACTACCTGAGTTTCTATGACGATTTCATTGGTTACCAGTTGGGCGTTCAGTCAGACTTCGACACGATAATCGGACTCCCGTCAAACACGCAGGTCTATCGCGTGTCTGCAAATAGCCGCAATCAAGTTATCACTCAAGGAGCCTCTATTGGTCTGAGTTATTTCTTTAAGAATAAATACACCGTAACAGGTAATTATTCTTGGAACAAACTCCAGAAAACTGACCCTAACGACCCAATTATTCCAGCGTTCAATACACCGGAACATAAATTCAATCTCGGTTTTTCAGCACGTGATCTTGGCAAGGCTAAACTTGGCCACTTTGGATTAAGTATGAACTACAAATGGATCCAAGGATTTATTTTCGAAGGCTCTCCTCAGTTCACCGGTCTTGTTCCTACCTATGATATGTTTGATGCCCAGGTCAGTTATCGTATTCCGAGTGACTATATCACATTTAAATTGGGTGTTTCAAACTTGTTTGGAATCAAACCATTCTTCAATGATGGAACTGTAGGAGAACGGTTTGAAAACGCTTTCAACAATCAGAATATTCAGGTCTATGGTGGACCAAAGGTCGGACGTATGGCCTACCTGTCTATTTTGTTTGAGTGGAATTGATCTTTTGCTACCTTTAAACTTTAAACCTTTGTAAACTAAAATTACCATGAAAAAACTATTACTCGCATTATTGGTGACAGGGCTTAGTTCCAGTCTTGCCACAGCACAATGGAACAGGTATCTAGATGAAGTTTTCACCGATGTTGACGTAACCACGGATGTCCAGTTCGGAACGAACTGGAATTTCCTGTTGGGTTCGCCTACTCCTAACTTTACTCTAAACACGGACATCTACTCACCAGCTGGAGATAGTGAAACTGGCCGTGCTGCTGTTATCGTACTACATACAGGAAATTTCCTTCCAAAGTATCTTAACCAAAGTGCTACAGGAAATAACCGTGACAGTTCAGTAGTTGTTTCTGCCGAGCTTTTCGCAAAGAGAGGCTATGTTGCTTTTGCTCCTGCATACAGATTAGGCTGGAATGCTACAACTACGGATCCGGTAACTGGTGCCGATGTTCGAAGAGGAACATTGATCACTGCAGTTTATCGCGCTATCAATGACGTGAAGTCCCTCGTTCGATACATTAAAAAGTCGGTTGCAGAAGATGGAAACCCATACGGAATTGACCCTGACAAGATCATTGTTTATGGTCACGGTTCTGGAGGTTATATTTCGTTGGCCTACGGTTCTTTGGACAGACTTGAAGAATTGGAAAACGAAGCTTCAGGTAAATGGTTGAGCACTGTTGATGTTGCTCAGTACGGTTATGTTGCAAATGAGCTTTACCTAAACACAGCTGCAGTTGGCGGAATTGAAGGTTTTGGTGGTATTTACAATGACTCGAATCACTACGGATACACAAATGATGTAATGGCCTGCGTTAACGTTGGTGGTGCATTGGGTGATTCTGCATGGATGGAAGTTGGTGAGCCGCCTATTATCTCTTTCCATTGCCCTGATGATGGTTTCGCTCCATTCACTGAGGGAATCGTAATCGTTCCGACAACACAGGAAACCGTTGTTGACGTTGTAGGTAGCCGTTGGGCTATTGGACGTGCAAACGACCTAGGAAATAACGATGCGCTGTACCACGGAAAAGTGTTCAATGACCCGTACACGCTAGCTGCAGAGGCAGCACTTGCTTCAAGCCATCCGGATTTAGGACTGGACCCTGCAAACTACAAAGGTCTGTTCCCATTCCTTCGCCCAACAATAGCTTGGCCATTCCAAGAATCATCACCATGGGATTGGTGGGATGAGGCAACTGTTGTGGCTTCTGCAAGCCCATTGGTCGGTGCTACGGCCGCTCAAGCGATTCATGATAATGGTATTGGCGGAAGCCCAACGATGTCTGCAATGCAAGGAAAAGCATACTTGGATTCTATTCAAGGATACCTTGCTCCTCGACTTCGTGAACTTATGATGCAAGATGTAAGTGTTGAGGAAACTGATTTCGTGAATAGCAACATGTTTGTTTACCCGAACCCAGCTAACGATTATTTGGTTGTTAAAACAAACGAAGGAATTCGTATCACTGATGTTGAGATCTATGACGTCACTGGTAAAATCGTAAGAACTGAGAACGGTCTGAACAAATTGAGCCATCAGATCAATGTGAATGAATTCACTTCTGGATTATACTTGGTAAAAGTGACTACCGACCAAGGTATGATCACTCGAAAAGTATTTGTTGACTAATAATTAGTTAGATATTTTGAAGCCCCGTTCCGATATCGGAACGGGGTTTTTTATTTGCGGATATTTCAATGCTGGTTTAACGTTAACGAGCTACCTCAACCCGTGGTTATTCTACATTTGCCATTAGCATGAAACTTCCTTATTACATCGAAAAATGGCTTCCGTACGCAGCAATTGCTTTGGTGTATGCGCTTGGTGCCAACTTAGATATCATGGAAGTAGATGCAGCCCAATACGCCAGCATTTCATTAGAGATGCTGAAGTCTGGCCACTTCCTACAAGTATTTGACCGCTTCGAAGATTACTTAGATAAACCTCCACTGCTGTTTTGGCTATCAGCGGTAAGTTTTAAAATATTCGGAATTGGAAGTTGGCAGTATAAATTGCCCTCCATTCTGTTCAGTTTACTGGGAATTTTCAGTACTTATAAGCTTGGGAAACGGCTGTATTCCGAAGCGATTGGAAGACATGCGTCATGGATCCTTGGCGGTTCCTTCGCCATGGTTATGATCAACAACGACATTAAGACCGATACGATTCTCGTTTCATCCATCGTCTTCTCCATTTGGATGCTTGTGAGCTATTTAGAAACCAAGCAATTGAAATACCTGCTCGGTTCTTCACTCGGAATTGCAGCAGCCATGCTCACAAAAGGCCCTATAGGACTGATGATGCCAGCCCTTGCTGTAGGAGGACATATCATCCTCAAACGACAGTGGCATTTGCTCTTTGATCCAAAGTGGTTTGTTCTACTCATTTTTGTAGGGATTCTTCTTGTTCCAATGTGCATCGGTCTTTATGAGCAATACGGTACGGAAGGACTGAAATTCTATTTCTGGACCCAGAGTTTTGGAAGAATAACGGGTGAGAACGAATGGCGGAACGATACCACGCCACTATTTTTCACGCATGTTTTCCTGTGGTCATTTCTTCCGTGGACATTGCTTGGAGTTGCCGGAATATTCCGTGAGCTGAAGTTTGTGAAAAAAGCCTGCTTGGATAATGGATCTGAGCTTTACTTAATCAGCGGAATCGTATTGGTATGGGCAGCTTTTTCTTTCTCCAAATTCAAACTTCCCCACTACATTTTTGTGGTCTACCCACTCATTGCCATACTGGCCGCTAAGTTTGTCCATTCGCTGCAGCACTTCAGCATTTGGGCATGGATTCAATTGATCTTGAGTTCTTTGTCCAGCATTGTTTTAGCCTTGATCCTTATTTACTGCTTTCCTGCTGCCGGATGGTGGCTACCGATTCTCTTGGTCCTTTTTGTGGCTGCTGCAACTCTTTACTTTTTCAATTCTTATAGAACCAAGCAGGTTATTGTGCCTTCCTTTCTTATAAGCATCGCCATTGGCCTCGGTTTGAACCTCCATTTCTATCCTCAACTTTTACCATTTCAGGCGAATGCGGTGGTTGGAAAATGGTTCATCAAACAAAACATACCTGAAGGTAAGCTGATCGGTTTTGCAACTGGAGGAAGAGCATTGGACTTTTACGCACATCACATAGTTCCATGGATGGATACAGCAGAAGAAGCAATTGAAGCGATTGAACCAGGAACAGTGGTTTACGCCACAGAAGAGCGCTACGAAGACCTTAAGCGGTACGGAGCAATTCCAAAAAGTGAAATGGTATTGCCAAATTTTTCGGTACAGAAACTCAGCGTCAAATTCTTAGATCCTGAAACGCGGGAAAGTGCAATCACAAATAACTACTTGCTGTTTTATTGAACCACCAACTGCTTGTATGCAAGGTAGGCCATTAGCCCAGTTCCAACTTCCAAGCACTTTTCATCCACATTGAAAGTAGGCGTATGAAGCCCAGACGTGAGTCCTTCTGAGCGGTTCTCAACTCCCAAGCGGTAGAAACAACCCGGCATATGTTGAGTATAAAAACTGAAATCTTCGCCCGTCATTCGCATATCCAGCTCAACCACATTCTCTTCTCCTAGATATTCTTTCGCTGCAGCTTGGGCAAACTGAGTAAGCGACTCATCATTGTAAACAAATGGATAACCCACATCAACACGAAAATCGCACGTAGCGCCCATTGAACTGGCCATTTCCTCGGCCATTTTCTTCATGATGATGTGCGCTTCTTTGCGCCATTCCTCATCCATCGTGCGAAACGTACCTTGTACTTGAACTTCGTTTGGAATCACGTTGGTGGCGCCATTGGCGTGAACGCTCCCAAACGAAAGGACACAGGGCACGCCAGGCTTACATCTTCTGCTTACCAATTGCTGCAATCCAACAATGATATGGGACGTGATCAGAACAGGGTCAATTAGCAAGTGCTGCAAAGCTGCGTGACCGCCCTTTCCAGTGACTGTGAAATAAACCTCATCGGCAGATGCCATGTACATTCCTGCACGAAAACCGACCTTTCCCACTTCGAGCCCAGGTAAGACGTGCTGCCCGAGAATGGAGCTTGGTTTCGGGTTTTCCAAAGCACCTTCCTTTATCATCAACGAAGCACCTCCAGGCAATCTTTCTTCGCCTGGTTGGAAGATGATCTTCACAGTTCCTTCAAACTCATCGCGCAGCGAATGAAGCGTTTTTGCCACACCCAGTACGCACGCTGTATGCACGTCATGTCCACAGGCATGCATCACGCCTTCATTTACCGATCGGTACGGCACATCATTGGCTTCCAATATCGGAAGCGCATCCATGTCACCTCTCAGCGCAATCACTTTTGACGTGGGATTTCTGCCTTCAATCAGCGCAACAATACCAGTTTTTACAAAACCATCTTGGTAAGGAATGTTCCATTTATCCAACGTGGCAGCTACAAACTTGCTAGTTTCATATTCCTCGAACGAAAGTTCGGGATGCGCATGTAAATGCCTTCGGATCTGAATGATCGCATCCGCATTTTCGGCCACAAGTTGTTTGATCCTTTCTTTCATTATTTGCTAAAAAGCAGCTTGGCAGCAGCCACCATCATCACAGCTCCGAAAATTTTCTTCACCACACGCTGATCCATCGAAATGGAGATCTTACTACCGAAATAAGCACCAAAGAAAAAAGCCACGGCAATGACCAATGCAGCATACACATTCGTGTTACCGGATTTGTAATAATTGTAAAAACCAAGAATTCCGATCGGAGGCAACATCATGGCCAAACTTGTTCCTTGCGCCATGTGTTGGGTATAGCCCAAAAAGAAAACCAATGCTGGAACAATGATGATTCCTCCTCCAACTCCTACAAAACCACTGGCGAAACCTGCAGCAACGCCAATTAACAACAGTACTAGAACAGCCGTCACACTCATTTTTGGTTTATTTAAATCGGTCATCGTATCAGAAATCCATACTTAGAGAGATGTACCAGAAGCCATCGTTGATCTTACGATTCTCTACACCCCAAGCATAATCTACACGTACAAAATAGCCCAAGAACTTGGTTCTGGCTCCTAGCCCAAAACCACCAACAATCGGTTCTCTCCTGTTCTTAACCGTAATCAGAACTGACCCTTGCTGGATTTCTTCTCTGTTCAATGAATTCTCATCCGAGAACGGCTGAATTCCGGTCCATGCTGTTCCGATATCTCCAAAACCTACAATTTGGAAATTGTAAAGGAAGTTTGATTTGATCGGTCTGTTGACCAAATACCTGAATATCGGCCATCGGAGTTCGCTGTTGATCACGGCAAAACTGTTTCCATTACGGATATTTTGAGGCTGACCGCGCATGTTGGTGGCCAACGCCTGAAACGCATAGTTCTGACTGAAATCAACAGGAATATCATAGTTATACGTTGGCGCAATCCACTGGTCTACGCCACCAAGGAAATAGGCCACTTTCTGTTTTCCAAACGAAGTACTGGCAGCCAATCTATTGGCCCAAATAAGCTCGCGATGGATCTTGATGTAATTACGAACGTCCAATCCAACCACAAACAGGTTTTTCGCCTCCTTGTCAATTTCCTGATAGTATTCGCCAAAGATCTTAAGCCGCGTTCCGCGATAGAGATTCAACCCTAGCGAAAGCGTATTATCGAACACATATTCCAGTTTCAACCCACCGGTCCACTGCATGTCATCCGGGCGCTCTAGATTCCTGTCAGAAGTACTCTTAAACACCGTTCGGTCATTTCTTCCGAGCACGTTTCCGCGCAGCGCAGAAAAATCACTGAAAGGATAGTTCATTTTGTAGGTAAGCGTGTAGGTAAACACTTGAGCAAGTGTGGATGCAGACACCAAAGATTCGATGGACTGGCGCTGAAAAACCAATTGTTTATCTAACCTGCGTTTGAAATCCTGAGCTGAAATGAAGACTTCGTTCGTATTCAGATTTCCTGTGATCCGGAATCCGCCAACCACTTTATAATCGTCCAAAATGTCGGTTATCCCCGTTTTGAAAAAACCATTGAGCCCTGGGTTATTGAATGATCCGCCTCCGGTAAATTTCTGGTAGATGCCGTTTACAAAAGCATTATCTAGCTGAGTTACCACGTACTCGCTTTTGAAAGCAACATCATAGTTGCGCTGTGGTGGAAGCTCAAAGTCTTGCGGAATGCCTTGAATAGCCTCCAGTGCAGCATGCAAACTATCGATGCGTGCCATCACTTTATCGCGCTTCCGGTCTCTTTTTGTTCGAGGCTCATCTGAAAGCAACATCGGTGATTCTTTTGCTGGTTGCGTCTCATCCTTCGGTTTGTCCTGTTTCGGATAACCATCTTCCGTCACATCAAAATTGTAATTGTAGATGTCAATCTCCCCAGGTTTTCCAGGCTGTTGATTCTGTGGCTGAACCGGTTGTACAACTACAGGTGCAGGCTTGTCTTCCACCAGAATTGAGGTCCGTTTTTTCTTCTTCTGGGGAACTTCATTCGCTTTACTCTTGAATCCGGAATGTCCTACTTCAGCCAGAATTTCTGCCTTTTCTGCTTCGCGATCTTTCAGCGTTAATCGGTAATTGCCTTTGGCAAAAATGACCTCAGCAATCTTTCCATGCACGGTATCCACATCGTAGGTACTGATGCTGCGCGGATATTGGCTCAGCGGACGCGACCGTGTGAAATACGTGTAGTGAATGCTTGTATCGATGTAAGCAATGCTGCTGTCCAACTCGGCCATGTAACGGTTGAGCGTTCCTTTTTCATCACTCAAATAAGCAAGGCTTTTGCCATCATATTCCATCGGAGCCATCTCATTGGCTTCTGGCGTATCCGTTATTCGCCTCAATACTTGCGCTTTCGAATCGCGATCGTAAATGAAAATATCGTGATTCAAATTCTGTGGAAGCAGCTTGATATCGAACTGCTTGATGGTGTCGTTATTCCTATCTGAACTGAAAATGACTTTCCTCGAATGGTCAATAAAACGGGCATCTACATCTGTAAAGATGTCGTCCGTTAGTTTTTGGTACACGTTAGAAACGATGTTGTAGATATACACATCCGACCTTCCCATTTGCACTGCCGTGAACACGAATTCGCGGCCATCATCAGAATAATCTACAGAAAGAATCTTTTCAAAATTGAAAAGTTCTCTGCTGGTTCGCTTTTTGGTTTCGAGGTTGTAAAGGATGAGTTTTATCTTGCCTTTGTGTTCCGTAATGATGGAAATGAGCTTGTTGCTCGGATGCCAGGCCAGTATAGGATAACTGTCATCGAGTTTGGTGTAAGACCGATAACCTTGTCGGTAAATGGTCTTCTGTTTCTTAGATGAAAGATCGCGCAACTTGACCTTGATCTTTCCCATATCGTTCCAAACGTAGGTCAATTTGTTTCCATCAGGACTTAGCCTTGGCTCATCAATTACACAAAAAGGTTGTGCACGTTTACGCACACGATTCAAAGGCTTGCCTTCTGGCAAATTGAGCTTTGATTCCTGCTTGTAATACATGTTGTCGTAATAGTGCAGCCATTCTGCAGCCAGATTCTTGAGCGAAACACCAAGCACGAAAAGGAATCCGTTGTCGGCATTTCGGCTTATCCGAGTCATGTAAAGTATGTTGCTGATCACCGATTCGCCATAGCTTTCCACCACGTATTTCCAGATGGAATGTCCTCCGTAACGTGCATCTTTTCCAGTAAGCTGACCGAATTTCTCCCATCGCCCAGACATCACTGCATCTTTCACTTCATTGTTCACTTCCGTGTTCCAATCGGTAGATAGGTAAGACACCAATCCTTCCACGTACCACTCGGGCAAATTGAGAAGCGTGTTGTTGCGGATCACATCTTTGAAGCTTCCGCCATACATCATTTGGTCGAGCATCACGCGCGCCAATCCGGCCCGAAGCTGCTCTTCGTAATTCTTGTAATCTCCATCGAAGTACAGAATCAACTTAGTTCCAACGATGGTGGTAATACCGCCCACGTTGTACTGCTGATCGGTAACCAATCCGATATTGCTCTGTTTCTGTTCAGAAAGCTTGTTGTAAATGATGATCTGAATTCGCTTATCAAGCGTGTAGTCGAAGGTCTTTTCGAGGTCGCGTAATGCACGATCGCTGGCACGCATGGTGTATTCGGCCAACTCGTTGCCTCCCAAATAGAAATACACGTCAAAGCGATCGAAGCGATAGAAGAACCAATCTATTTTCTCGTACTGAACGCGGTTCTTGCCAAAGTCCATCTGCGAACCATTGTAGAACTGCGCCAACGATGCATTGGGCACCAAAAACAAGAAAATCGCCCAAACGGTTATAAACCTGGCGAATCTTATACTTGAACAGACGTTGTAAACGTGCCTCATTTTTGAAGGGACGTAAAGATACGTTTTATAGTTCCTGCGGAACTTGATGTAAGAACAGCCCCGAGGTTGAAATAGTATTTTTGCGACCATTAAAACAGCCATGAACGTAAAAAAGTTTGTTTTCAACCCATTTCAAGAGAACACGTACCTTATTTGGGACGAAGAAAAGAGCTGCGCCATCATCGATCCGGGTTGTTCGGATGAATATGAACGCAATGAGTTGGTGGCATTTATTGAGTCCAATGGACTGAAACCCGTCAAACTACTGAACACGCACTGCCACATTGACCATGTGTTGGGCAACAAGTTCCTTTCGGAGAAATACAAGCTGGGTTTGGAAATGCACAAATTGGACCTTCCAGTGCTCAATGCTGTTCCAAACTACGGTGCCAACTTCGGTTTTGAAACAGGGCCGATGGTACAACCTTCGGTTTTCTTGGAAGCGGGCGAAACCCTAAGCGTTGGTGCTATTGACCTGGAAATTCTTTTCGTTCCTGGTCATTCTCCGGGTAGCATCTGCTTTTATCATGTACCTAGCAAACAGATCATTGTGGGCGATGCGCTTTTCTACGGAAGCATTGGCAGAACCGACCTTCCGGGAGGAAACCATGATCAACTGATAAACTCGATCAAGACACAATTGCTCACGCTTCCTGCTGATGTGCAGGTGCATTCTGGTCACGGACCAAGCACTAATATCGGGTTCGAGAAAGCAAATAATCCATTTCTGCGATGAGATTTTTGTTCATCGCGGCTTTATCGCTGCTTTCATTTTCCACCTCATTTGCACAGCCAAAACCGATCCATGTCCTGACATGGAATATTTACATGCGCCCTCACGCCATACTTTACGATGGCCAATTCAGGCGTGCCAAGAGGATCGGTGAATTACTTAAAACAGAGAATTACGACATCATTCTATTTCAAGAAGCCTTTGGTAAAGTGAGCCGAAAGAAGCTTAGAAAAGCCTTGGGCGATATTTATCCTTTCGAAATTGAACCGAAGAATAACAAGAAGACCGTGAACAGCGGACTTTGGATATTGAGCAAGCACGAAATCAAAGAATCAGACATCATCTTTTTTGATGATTGTCTGGTAAGCGATTGCGCATCGGCAAAAGGTGCGGTTCTGTTTGAGGTAGTTATTCACGGACAGACCTATCAATTCGTCAGTACGCATGTGCAAGCAGAGGATGGCAAGGAATTTGCAAACGTGCGAAGCAATCAGTTCAAGATGATCGATCAACTTTTAGAGCAACACCAAAAACCCAATATTCCGCAGTTCATTCTGGGCGACCTGAACACACCACGCGATTCTGTTGCGGAATACAACAACATGATTTCGGTATTAAACGCCACGGATGGCGTGCCTTCCATTATCGGTGATACAAAACTGAGCGTTGATCAACCTAATACTTGGGGCTGCGCCAATAATGACCTTATCAAGAAAAAATGGAAAGGGAATGTGGCGCTTTTGGACTACGCATTGCAACGCAACACCAACTATCCTTTCAAACTCAGACGCGAACTGAAAACCTACACGAAACAATGGTCGAAAAAACATGAACATCTGTCCGATCATTACGCCATATCCCTCACCATACTTCCTTAGTTTTAACGCTCATTTAAAAAAACCATGACACGAATATTCGCAGCACTTTTTACCATCCTAATTTTCGCTTCCAACGTTTCCGCTCAGGAAATTGACAAGCATGAAATGTTCAAGAAGATGATGACCACCATTGATGGCATCAAAACGCTAAGCTTCCGATTGGATAAGACTGAAAGGATCCACGGAAAAATGATGCCCGGTGCGCAAGACGTCAAGTTGAACGTAACGCCCCACCAATGTTATCTGTTGATTCATGTTCCGAACAAAGGCGCAGAAGTGCTTTATCGCGAAGGCGAGAACAAAGGAAATTGCAAGGTAAACCCGAACGCATTTCCTTACGTGACCTTGAACTTGGATCCAGATGGAGATATTCTTCGAAAAGATCAGCACCACAGCGTAAAACAACTTGGTTTCAAATACACTGGCGATCTTCTCAACTTTGTATACAATAAGTACAAAAGCAAGATCAACGACTACGTGACCATCAATGGCGAGGTGATGTATGACGGACGAAAATGCTGGAACGTGACGCTTACCAATAAGGAGTACAAGATTGAATCGTACACGGTTCTGGCAGGAGAGGACATTATGAAAATTGCCAGAAAACTAAGGCTTGATGAGTACTCTCTTTTGGAGCTGAACGGCATCAAGAATTTTGATGATGTGAAGGCTGGTCAGACCATTAAGGTGCCAAACTCCATGTGCAAGCAGATTGAAATGTACATCGATAAGGAAACCTATTTGCCATTATACCAGAAGTTGTTTGATGAAAAAGGTTTGATGGCAACTTACGAATACACGAAGCTGAAGATCAACCCGACATTCAAACCAGAGGAATTCACCGAGGATTACAGCGGGTATAAATTCTAAAGCCCCTCTGCCTTCAGCATCTCCCCAAAGGAGAGAATTGGAATGGTGATCTTTGGCTTTTCCTCTTTACATTTGTAGCTCGTTCTTTAATTTATTCTTATCAAGAAAGACAGAGGGATAAGGCCCTACGAAGTCTTGGCAACCCCTGAAAAGGAAGGTGCCAAATCCTATCCCGAAGTATCGGGAAGAGATAAGCAGAATGTGAGAACATTTTAAAACTGAACACACTGGGCCTTCAACGAGCAATCGTTGGAGGCTTTTTTATTTAAATCAGTCCATGGTCAATGGATCATCGACCATGGACTAACTATTTGAAATGAACCGAACACAACTATTAGAACAGGCCATCAAGGAACGCATCCTGGTTTTGGATGGCGCGATGGGCACCATGATCCAGCGACATACCTTGGAGGAAGAAGACTTCCGAGGCGAGTATTTCAAGGATGCTAAGAAGCCACTAAAAGGAAACAACGACCTGCTTTCCATCACACGTCCAGAAATCATCAAAGACATCCATCGCCAGTATTACGAAGCAGGTGCAGACATTGCCGAAACCAACACATTCAGTGGAACCACCATCGCGCAAGCGGATTATGGATTGGAAGCAGCTGTGTACGACATCAACTATCAATCGGCCAAGATTGCCCGCGAAGTGGCAGACGAATTCACAGCCAAAGAACCAAACAAACCGCGTTTCGTGGCCGGTTCCATCGGACCTACAAACAGAACGGCATCACTGTCACCAGATGTCAACGACCCTGGTTTCAGAGGAGTAACCTTCGACCAACTCCGCATTGCGTATCGCGAGCAGGCACAAGCGTTGATCGATGGTGGTGTGGACATTCTTTTGGTTGAAACTGTTTTCGATACCCTTAACGCCAAGGCTGCGCTTTTCGCCATTGATGAACTGTTCGAAGAACTCGGCTATCGATTGCCGATCATGGTTTCTGGAACCATCACCGATGCAAGTGGCCGAACCTTATCTGGTCAGACTGCCGAGGCGTTTCTGATCTCTGTTTCGCACATTCCATTATTATCAATCGGCTTCAACTGCGCATTGGGCGCTTCGCAACTGAGACCGCACCTTCAAGTTTTGGCAAAAAATTCACGCTTCGCAGTTAGTGCACACCCTAATGCTGGTTTGCCGAACGAATTTGGAGAATATGACGAAACCCCAAAAATGATGGCAGCACAGATTGAAGAGTTCCTCAAAGAGAACTTGGTAAATGTGATAGGCGGGTGCTGTGGCACGACTCCTCCGCACATTAAGGCGATTGCTGAAGTGGCAGCGAAATATAGTCCACGGTCGATAGACAACAGTCGACAGTCCATGGTCGATAGTCAATAGATACATGGCTAATAAGCTCAAATACAATCCAGTCATTAACTTCTTCATGGTCTGTCGACTATGGACTGAAAGCTGCATACATGGCCTTCAAATTTGAAACCCTGAATGTTTGGCAGAAATCATTGGATTATTCTGCTGCCATACATGAACTCACTTTGACTTTTCCAAAGGACGAATTGTATATTCTTTCATCGCAAATAAAACGTGCGGCAGATAGTATCAATTTGAACATTGCCGAAGGTTCCACAGGACAGTCAGATGCCGAATTCAGCAAGTTCCTTGGTTACGCCATTCGTTCAGCAATTGAAGTTGTCTCGTGTCTTTATCTCGGAAGGAAGCGAGGACTGATTGCTGAGGCAGACTTTCAACGACTTTACAAAGAGGCTGAAGAACTTATTCGAATGACTCAGGCGTTACGTAATTCCATCAAACCAAAGAAATAACCATCCGTGGACTATCGACCATGGACCATCGACTAAATATGTCTACTAAAATTCCCCCATTACAACTCTCCGGCCTCGAACCGCTGACCATATTTCCCGGTTCCAACTTCATCAACGTTGGAGAAAGGACGAATGTCACGGGTTCGCGGATGTTCCTTCGCTTAATCAAAGACAACAAATTTGATGAGGCTTTGGCCGTTGCCCGCGACCAAGTGGAAGGTGGAGCGCAAGTGCTTGATGTGAACATGGATGAAGGCATGATCGATGGCAAGGAGGCCATGGTCAAGTTCCTCAATCTGCTGGCCGCAGAACCCGATATTTCGCGCATTCCGATCATGATCGATAGCTCGAAATGGGAGATAATCGAAGCGGGATTGCAATGCGTTCAGGGTAAATCGGTGGTCAATTCCATCAGCTTGAAAGAAGGCGAAGCGCAGTTCATTGACCACGCTAAGAAGATTAAGCGCTATGGTGCGGCAACGGTTGTCATGGCCTTTGATGAGGACGGACAAGCGGACAGCTACGAGCGCAGGATTGAGATCTGTAAACGCTCCTATGATGTGCTGGTGAACAAGGTCGGTTTCCCGACACAGGACATCATTTTCGACCCGAATATCTTTCCTGTGGCAACTGGGATGGAGGAGCACAACAATAATGCGCTCGATTTCTTCAATGCCACCAAATGGATAAAGGAAAACCTGCCAGGAGCAAAGGTTTCTGGGGGTGTGAGCAACGTATCGTTCTCATTCCGTGGTAATGACCCTGTGCGCGAAGCCATGCATTCGGCCTTCTTGTATCATGCCATTCAGCATGGAATGGACATGGGAATTGTAAACCCGACCATGTTGGAGGTGTATGATGAAATCCCCAAAGAGCTGTTGACGAAAGTGGAAGATGTGCTTCTCAATCGAAATGAGAATGCAACGGAAGCACTGCTCGAATTCGCACAGACCTTCGTTGGAACCACCAAAGAACGAATAGAAGACCTTGCCTGGCGAGAAGCACCTGTCGAAGAACGCTTGTCTCACGCCTTGGTCAAAGGTTTAACGGATTACATCGAAGTGGATGTGGAAGAGGCGCGCCTGAAAGCTGAAAAACCGCTTCACGTGATTGAAGGCCCACTTATGGCTGGAATGAACATCGTGGGCGACCTTTTCGGTGCTGGGAAGATGTTCTTGCCGCAAGTGGTGAAAAGTGCGAGGGTGATGAAGAAAGCCGTTGCTTACCTCCTGCCCTATATGGAACAGGATGCGGACGGTTCGGCATCTAAGTCTGGAAAAGTCTTGTTGGCTACTGTGAAAGGCGATGTGCACGACATCGGCAAGAACATCGTTGGCGTTGTTCTCGCTTGCAACAATTACGAAGTGATCGATCTGGGCGTGATGGTTCCTGCGGAGAAGATTCTTCGCGAAGCAAAAGCTCAGAACGTGGATGTTATCGGCCTCAGCGGATTGATCACACCTTCGTTGGACGAAATGGTTCATCTCGCGAAAGAGATGGAACATGATGGCTTTGATATTCCGCTGTTGATCGGTGGAGCAACCACTTCGCGCGTACACACAGCCGTGAAGATTGAGGAGAAATACAAGCGCGGACAGGCCGTTCACGTGTTGGATGCATCAAGAGCTGTGACCGTGGTCGAGAGTCTCTTAGGAAGTCGAAAAGAAGCCTTCGTAGCCAATATCAAAGAGGAGTACGCCAACATGCGTGAGATGCATGCACGGAAACGTGCCGATAAGGAAGTGGTGACACTCGCGGAAGCACAGGCGAATAAGTTCAAAATTGAATGGAAAGCCGAAGATCTGGCGAAACCGAACAAGCTTGGCATCACCGAATTCAAAGATTTCCCACTGAGCGAATTGATCGACTACATCGACTGGACGCCTTTCTTCCAAACTTGGGAATTGGCCGGTCGTTATCCCAAGATATTGGAAGATGTAGTGGTGGGCGAAGCGGCCACGAAAGTGTTTGCTGATGCCCAATCCATGCTGAAGAAGATCGTCTCCGAGAAATGGCTCACTGCAAGCGGAGTGGTCGGCATTTGGCCCGCAAATGCAGTTGGCGATGACGTTGAACTCTACACGGACGAAAGCCGAAAGGAAGTGCTTTCAACGGTTCATTCATTGCGTCAGCAATCTAAGAAAGCGGCCAACGTAGCGAACCTCGCCTTGGCCGATTTTGTGGCACCAAAGGAAACAGGGCTGCAAGATTTTATGGGTGGATTTGCTGTTACTTCTGGTCTTGGCATTGAAAGCAAGTTGGAGGAATTCGCTAAAGACCATGACGATTACAGCAGCATTATGCTCAAAGCCTTGGCCGATCGTTTGGCGGAAGCATTTGCCGAAAAACTTCATTCCATTGTCCGGAAAGAAACTTGGGGATACGAACCGAATGAGACGCTTTCGAATGAAGACCTCATCCGCGAAAAGTACCGCGGCATCCGGCCAGCTCCTGGCTATCCTGCCTGTCCAGACCACACAGAAAAACCTGAGTTATTCAAGCTATTGAATGCCACTTCCATCACTGGAATCACCTTGACCGAAAGCTTGGCCATGATGCCCACTGCTGCCGTAAGTGGCTGGTATTTCGCCCATCCGCAAAGCAAGTACTTCGGTTTAGGAAAAATTGAAAAAGACCAGGTGGAAGATTACGCTGCGCGAAAAGGAATGGAAGTTCGCGAGGTTGAAAGATGGTTAAGCCCTAATCTGAACTACGATTAGCCTTAGCCTTTTTTTTCTTCTTCAAGCCTCTGAAAATCTCCGAGAAAGCAATATTGAATCGGAACTGATAGTAAGGGGAATTGAAATTCTCCCTCACCTTCTTATTGTTCTTCAGCATTACCCGGTAACCAAGCCCTACTCCAAAGCCCATCCATTTGGTGAATAGATAGTCAACAGCAATTCCTGCTTCCATCGGAACGACCAGCGCATTCCCGAAACGATTCGAATTCTCACTTCGGTAAAAGGTCTCGCCTACTCCAATCTGCACGGGAACGGATAAGGTCCAATCATCTTCTTCATAGAAACTGTAATCGACATATCCGATCACATAACGCATCTTGGGGCAGGCGGTGAGGTCGGTCTGTCCGAAGTCTGATGGCTTGTAGAACCTAGATTCGAGGTTGGTAAGCATCCAGTAATAGCCTATTCCGCAGCGTACAGGGAATTTAAACTCGAAGCCAGCTCTCACGCCCAGAAAGGAGGCGTAGTGCGTCTGAACGAACGAATTCCGCGTCTCTACCTTCGCCATGAACTTCACCTTCGCATTCTCACGCTGCTGCTTCTCCTGCGCAGAAGAGAGAAAAGGAAAAAAGAGAAGGGAGAAAAGGAAAAAGGCTGGTATCACGCAAAGACGCAAAGGCGCAAAGGAAAATAAAATGGGGGCTAAGAAATTAGAGAAAAAGCCCAGCGTCTGCCTGAGGCGAACATATCCACTTTTCAGAGACTGACCCCCTCCCTCCGCCTGAGGCGGAGTACTCCCTACTTCGACAAGCTCAGTACAGGCTCTTTTCAGGGGGAGAGTGGGCACGTTGATCCGAGACTTGCTCGAAGCACAACTCCTCCCCTGAAAAGGGGAGGTGTCGAGGAACGAGACGGAGGGGTTCATTGAGCTAGATATATTAAGACGAAACGTCAAAGCAAAAAAAATGTCCTTAATTGCTTAAGGACATTTCAGGTTTAAATAGTGTATGATCAATGAATATCCTCTTCACCATCCTTAAGAGGAGTGGTCTGTGGGATAAAGTCATCATCAGCTCCTGGCTTGCTGTAATCGTAAGCCCAACGATAAACAGTTGGAATTGGACCTTCCCAGTTTCCATGTCCAGGATTGATCTCGGTTGTCCACTCAAGTGCGTTTGATCTCCAAGGATTCTTGCTTGACTTGCTTCCCCTAAAGATGCTGTAGAAGAAGTTGAACGCGAAGATACACTGAGCCAAACCACCCAAGAACGCGAACATACTGATGCTCACATTGATGTCTTGTAGCGAGTCGAACAATGGGAATGCCTCGTTAGAGTAATACCTTCTTGGAACACCGGCCAAGCCGATGAAGTGCATTGGAAAGAACACACCATAAACAGAAATGATGGTCAACCAGAAGTGAGCATAGCCCAATTTCTTGTTCATAAGTCTTCCATACATTTTAGGGAACCAGTGATAAACACCCGCGAACATCCCGAAGATGGCCGAAGCACCCATTACAATGTGGAAGTGAGCTACTACGAAGTAAGTATCATGAACATTGATGTCCAAGGCAGAGTCTCCAAGGATAATTCCAGTCAAACCACCCGTTACAAACGTTGATACCAGACCAATGGCAAACATCATTGCCGGTGTGTAAACGATATTTCCTTTCCAAAGTGTAGTGAGGTAGTTGAACACTTTAACGGCAGATGGAATAGCAACCAAAAGCGTAGTGAACGTAAACACGGAACCCAAGAATGGATTCATACCCGTTACGAACATATGGTGACCCCATACGATGAACGAAAGGAATGCAATAGCAAGCATTGACCCAACCATCGCTTTGTAACCAAAGATCGGTTTACGTGAGTTGGTTGAAATGATCTCTGAAGAGATACCCAACGCTGGCAACAGGATGATGTATACCTCAGGGTGACCCAAGAACCAGAAAAGATGCTCGTAAAGAATTGGGCTACCACCTGTGTGCTCCAATGCTTCTCCTCCGATGAAAATGTCTGATAGGTAGAAGCTAGTTCCGAAACTTCTATCGAAGATCAACAACAAGGCAGCTGAAAGAAGTACAGGGAAAGAAAGAAGACCAAGGATAGCGGTGATCAAGATCGCCCACATGGTCAATGGCATACGGCCCATTGACATTCCTTTCGTTCTCAAGTTAACAATCGTAACGATGTAGTTGATACCACCAAGCAACGAAGACACAACGAACAAGGCAATACTCACCAACCACATGGTCATACCAAGTCCTGATCCAGGAATAGCCTGAGGCAGTGCACTCAATGGAGGATAAACGGTCCATCCTGCAGACGCTGGTCCTGTCTCAATGAACAATGACGCAACCATCACGACAGAAGAGGCCAAGAAGAACCAGTACGACAACATGTTCAAGAATCCTGAAGCCATATCCCGTGCTCCAACTTGAAGTGGAATAAGTAGGTTGGCGAAAGTTCCGGTCAAACCACCAGTAAGTACCATGAACACAATGATGGTTCCGTGGATGGTAACAAGAGCCAAATACATGTTAGGGTCCAATACGCCACCTTTACCCCAATCGCCAAGAAGCAATTCAAATACTTTGAAAGACTCTCCTGGCCATCCTAGTTGTAAACGGAAAAGCATGGACATGCCCATTCCCAAAAACCCCATGATGATGGCGGTGATCAGGAACTGCTTAGAAATCATCTTATGATCCTGACTGAACACATAGTGCGTCCAAAAATCAGGCTTACCATGATGGTGATGTGCGTGCTCTGCGTGCTCTGCGTGTGCTGCGTGATCTGACATCTCTATTCTTTATAAATACAATTGATCAGCTATGCGCTGCGTTGTTTCCTTCTACTGTTTGCTCTTCAGGAGTTCCTTCTACGCCTCCATCAATTACTTCTTCCACCACTTCTGTTACTTCAACAACAGGAGTTGCTGCGCTTCCCAAGCTTTCTGCCATGGTTTTCTTGTCAGCCAACCAAGCAGCGTAATCTTCTTCAGACTCGACAATAATGGCCATTTGCATATTGTAGTGAGCTCCTCCGCAGATCTTGTTGCATAGTAGAAGGTAATCGAACGCTTCGTTACCTGTTTCCTTCCGCATCTCTGCAGTAGTAGTCTTCGGTACCATGTGGAACTGAGTGGTCATACCCGGTACGCAGTTCATCTGTAATCGGAAGTGAGGCATGTAAGCACTGTGCAACACATCGCGAGAATGGAATTTGAAGATAACAGGCTTACCAACTGGCAAATGAAGTTCTCCTCTTACGATCTTATCATCCGCAGAAGCGGCATCAGCCATGCTAACCCCAAGTGGATTATCGCTGGTGATCAATCGGTAACCTGATTTACCAAGAAGATTATCTGCTCCTGAATAGCGAGCAGTCCAGTCGAATTGCTTTGCATAAAGTTCAATTTCAATAGCGTCATCTGGACCAGGTCCGGTCATGCCGTTCCAAATACTAAGTCCATAAACGATCAACGATGTAAGGACGATTGTAGGAACCGTTGTCCAGATCATCTCCAGTTTAGTGCTATGGGCGAAGAACGTAGCTGTTCTATCTTTTCGGTGGTAGTACTTGTATCCGAAAAACAGTAGAAGCAAATGGGTAATGAAAAACATTGGTCCAATGATCATCCACGTAAGGGACATCAATTGATCCGTTTCATCACCATGAACAGATGCAGAAGGAGGAAGAGTTAATTTACCCCAAACTACAGCGGCATAGACAACAAAGGCCAACCAAAATAGTCCGAATACCACGAACAGTGTTGCCTGAGTTTTATTGTCGCTGGCCG
Organism: Flavobacteriales bacterium; assembly: GCA_021739695.1. Classification (NCBI taxonomy): domain Bacteria; kingdom Pseudomonadati; phylum Bacteroidota; class Flavobacteriia; order Flavobacteriales; species Flavobacteriales bacterium. The sequence goes on from JAIPBM010000024.1 coordinate 46,992, forward strand.
TTACTTCAGCAGGGTTCTCACCTTTCAGATCAGTACTGAGCTCAAAAACCCGTACCACTTTCGCCAACACAAGGATGGCGAGGATAATAACTATTGCAATAAGCAGATTAATCATTTCTCAGTTCTCTTTTGCCGAATCGTAATTGCCAGATTATACGTGGTGGTGGTTTGCCTCGTCCAAGTATGGGTGGTTCTTAGCTACCAAAGGTGCTTTAGCCAATGCGCTGTGTACCACGAACAGGAACAAGCCTATGAACCCGAGGAACATACCAACTTCCAATACTCCAATGCCCCAATCTGCTACCACAGCACCAGGCATTACCATCTGAAACACATCTAACCAGTGACCACAGATGATAATTACACCCGCAATGGTCATAATGTTGAAGCTACGCTTAGCATCTTTATCCATCAACAGCAACATTGGAAGTGCCAAGTTCATGATAGGAAGTGCTCCCCACACAAATGGATAGTTGTTCCATCTATCTTGGAAATAAGTTACCTCTTCTGGAATGTTCGCATACCAGATCAACATGAATTGTGAGAACCACAGGTAACCCCAGAATACGGATGCTCCGAACATGAACTTACCAAGATCCTGAATGTGTTCTTGATTGATGTGCTCCAAATAACCATTTCGCTTAAGGGTAATGGTGATCAAAGCGAACATGGTAATTCCGCTCACAAACATCGTTGAGAAGTTATACCAACCGAAAAGTGTGCTGAACCAATGCGTATCGATAGACATCATCCAATCCCAAGAAGAAGTAGATGAAGTAACTCCGTAGAACACAAGGAATGCCGCAGCATAGCCGTAATTTCTTTTGTGGATAGCCACGCCTCCTTCAGCATCCTCTTTCAAAGAGGCTTTACGGAAATAAGATGTGAAAGCGATCCAGATTCCCAAATAAGCGATAGCTCTAAGGAAGAAGAACGGCTCGTTCAAATAAGCTGACTTTCCAGCAATGATAGAATCATAATGACTGCTTTCTGGATTCATCACCTCTGGATCCATCCAATGATAGATGTGGTGGAATCCTAAAGAGTGGCTTCCTGCTACCAATACAAGCAACAGAATCGGTCCACCTACAAAGAGGAATTGCGAAACCGCTTCTGGCACACGCTTGAAACCTGAAGACCATCCTGCTTCAGACACATACTGGATGGCCATCCACAGCGTTCCCATAAGACCGATACCTACAAAGAAGTAGGAATTGACCAAAAGATTGGCCCAAATACGCTGTCCTGGAACGTGCGTAAGAACCGCGTACACTATTGCTAGCACACCTAAGCCTACAAGGCCAAGTGTCAGTCGTTTAGTGCTTGATTTGAATGTATAATCCATTTCTGGCTACTGTTTCTCTAATTCAATTAAAGCTTTTGAAGCTCTTGGATGTACTGAATGACCTTCCAACGATCTTCTTTGGTAAGCTGCGATGCATGCGAACCCATCAACCCTTTTCCGTACGTAATGGTATGGAACATTTTTCCTTCTGGCAGATCCTTAAGCGCTCCACCGTTGTAAGCTGGTGGAGGTGGGAATTTCCCGGTTCCGATCAATTGACCGTCTCCTTCACCTTTAGGACCATGGCAATGCATGCACATTTTCTCGAAGATGACTTTTCCTTGAGCAGCAGTTTCTGCAGAAGCAGGAAGCGGACTTTTCAATTCAGCACCAGCAGCTTCATATCCTTCCAAGGTGTTTGGGTAAGCATAAGGAAGTGCGTTGATCAAGCTTCCACTTGCGGGCCATTCGCCACGAGACATCGTCCCGGCCACTGGCTTCTGAGCAGTCATGCTGTCTGGAAGCAATGGATTTTCACTGTATGTTTCGTAAGACGGAGAACGGTACATGTCTGGCATATACTCAACTCCCGGACTATTCGGATCTGTGGTACAAGAGCTCATTAGCACTACAATGCAGACCAGTGCACTCGCTACCAGCGAAATATTGTATTTCAATGCCTTGTTCATTTTTGAGTTATTTCCTCTGCTCCGGTTTCCTTCAAAATTCCTTCAATCACTTCTGCACTTACGCTGTTCTCTCCAAGATCGATCTGGATCAAGAATTTATCGTCAGTGGTTCTAAGGTCTGGATTCCAGTTTTTCTTTCCAGGATAGATGGTGTTTCTTAGGAAGTAAGTTACTGCCATTCCATGCGCTGCACAGAAAACGGTCATCTCAAACGTTACTGGAATAAAAGCTGGTAAATTCTCCAAAAGCGAGAAGTTAGGCTTACCTCCGATGTTCATCGGCCAATCCATGATCAAGGTAAACCAGAACATGAACAAGGCCAGCGACAATCCGCATAGACCATAAATGAAACCTGCAATATGCAATCGTGTTGGTGGCACACCGATAATTGGATCGATGCCGTGTATCGGGAATGGAGAGAATACGTCTTTCACATGCACGCCTTTGGCAACAAGTGCCTTGGCAGATGCTTTCAACACCTCCTCATCTCCAAACAGACCGTGTATTTCTTTAGCGCTCATTATCAGTCTGAATTATTTCTTGTACTGAGATCCAGTTGATTTCAAAATAGACTTCACTTCCGCAATCGGTAGCACAGGGAATGTTCTGGCATACAATAGGAAGAAGGTGAAGAAGATTCCAAGCGTTCCAACGAAGATGCCTATATCAACCCAGCTTGGGTAGAACATGCTCCAGCTAGATGGAAGGTAATCTCGGTGCAATGAGGTTACAATGATCACAAATCGCTCAAACCACATACCGATGTTCACGATGATGGAAAGAATGAATGTGAAGGTGATGTTTCTTCTCAATTTCTTAGACCAGAACAACTGTGGGCTGATCACGTTGCAGCTCATCATTGCCCAGTAAGCCCACCAGTATGGTCCAGAAGCTCTGTTCAAGAATGCGTATTGCTCATATTCAACACCTGAGTACCACGACATGAAAAGCTCAGTGATGTAAGCCACACCTACAATAGAACCCGTAAGCATGATGATCTTATTCATCAACTCGATGTGATTGATGGTGATATACTCTTCCAAGTTCACCACTTTTCGCATCACCAACATCAAGGTCAATACCATCGCAAATCCAGAGAAGATCGCTCCAGCAACGAAGTATGGAGGGAAGATGGTCGTGTGCCATCCAGGGATCACCGATGTGGCGAAGTCCATAGATACGATGGTGTGTACAGAAAGTACAAGTGGTGTAGCCAATCCGGCCAAAACCAAAGAGATCTCTTCAAATCGGTGCCAAGCACGTGCGTTACCGCTCCATCCGAATGACATGATCGAATAAACCGTGTGAGAAATCGGTCGTGCAGCACGAGCCATTCTATCTCTAATGGTTGCGAAATCAGGAATAAGTCCGATGTACCAGAACACCAACGATACGCTGAAGTAAGTAGAGATCGCGAAAACGTCCCAAAGCAGCGGTGAGTTGAAGTTTACCCAAAGTGATCCGAACTGGTTTGGCAATGGAAGAACCCAGTAAGCCATCCAAATACGTCCCATGTGAATACCAGGGAACAAGGCCGCACAGACAACCGCGAAGATGGTCATCGCCTCTGCAGAACGGTTGATCGCCATCCGCCATTTCTGACGGAAAAGGAGAAGTACCGCAGAGATCAACGTTCCAGCGTGACCGATACCGACCCACCAAACGAAGTTGGTAATATCCCAAGCCCAACCAACGGTCTTGTTCAATCCCCATGTTCCGATACCTACACCAATGGTGTACAGGATACAGCCTACGCCCCAAAGCATGGCTATTAATGAAATAGTGAATACGATCCACCATTGCTTGTTTGCCTTACCTTCTATTGGTCTGGCAATGTCATTGGAAATGTCGTGATAGGTTTTATCACCTAAAACGAGTGGCTCCCTTATCCAAGCTTCTTGACTCGACATCTATCTTGCTTTAGTCTTAATTAAGCTTCGTTAACTTCTACGTTTCTCACCTTAGTCATGTAGAATACGTTTGGCTGAACACCAACTTCTTCCAATAGGTGATAACTTCTTTCATCCTTAGAGATTCCTGCTACCCAACTTCCTTTGTCGTTCAAATCTCCGAACACAATGGCGTTTGTTGGACAAGCTTCAGCACAGGCACTTTGTACTTCTTCGTCAGCTATTTTTCTTCCAGCTTTCTTAGCCTTCAGTTTCGCTGCTTGAATTCCTTGAACACAGAAGCTACATTTCTCCATAACTCCTCGATCTCTAACCACAACATCTGGGTTCAAGACCATTCGTCCTAGATCATCGTTTGCAGGGTTCGTACTGAAATCCTGGCTTCCGTTGTGATATTGGAACCAATTGAATCTTCTGACCTTGTAAGGGCAGTTGTTAGCGCAGTAACGTGTTCCGATGCAACGGTTGTAGGTCATCATGTTCAGACCTTCGTTGCTATGCGTGGTAGCTGCCACTGGGCAAACTGTTTCGCATGGAGCATGATTACAATGCTGACACATGATAGGTTGGTAAGCAACCGTTGGTTGATCGGCAGCAGCTTCCATTTGACGGAACTTGTCAATAGGGCTTACACCTTCTTCCTCAGCTACTTCTTCCGTCATATCAGAAGAATAGTAACGGTCAATACGCAACCAGTGCATATCGCGTCCTCTTCTTACTTCTGTTTTTCCTACTACAGGAACGTTATTCTCCGATCCGCAAGCGGTAACGCATGCACCGCAACCGATACACTTGTTAAGATCGATCGTCATACCCCAACGGTGTCCGTTAGCAATTGGCTGATCGTTCCAAAGATTCACTTGACTTGGTGGCAAGAACGGATTTGCATGCGATTCTTCTGCGTGAGCAGCTTCTTCATGTCCGTGTCCTTCAGCACCATGAGCATCGCCATGTGCATCGCCTCCATGAGCAGCACTTCCAGCACTGGCTACAAAAAGCTTAGCATCTGGGTTTCCTGACTTAGGATCGTGTTTGTATTCTTCTAACGTGGTCTCCTTAACAATAGCAGACCGACCCATCAAGGTGTTCTGAGATTGAAGTTGAGCAATCTCGTATGTTTCGCCTGTGGCAGTAACAGTTACGTCACCTACGCTGAATGAACCAGCAGACAGTGGGAATGCATTGGCACCAACACCATCACCGCATTTTCCAGCAGCAGTTCTTCCGTATCCAACAGCAATACCGATTGTTCCGTGTTTCTGTCCAGGTGCTGGATAAACAGGAAGTTTAACCGTAACGCCATTCGCAGTTACCTCAGCCACATTGGCCATGAAATCACCACGCTCCAAACGGCTTAGTCCCATTTCGCTCATTTGAGCTGGAGACATGGTAATGTAGTTATCCCAACAAACACGAGAAATTGGATCTGGAAGCTCTTGCAACCATGGGTTGTTCGCTTGCGAACCATCTCCCAGACCTGCTTTCACATACAGTTCCAACTCAAATGCTCCTGCTGGTACTTTCTTAATAGAAGCAGCAGCCGCAGAAACGTCTCCAGCAAATGCAGGAGTTTCTCCTTTTACGCCAGATTCAAATACACCATTGAAAAGGGCTGTATTGAAGAAGTCGCTGAATAGAAGACTTGCATTCGAACTGGCAGTATGAATACCAGACCAATTTGATTTGATGAATGAGTAATAATCAGCATCGTTTCCTGCCCATTTCAACAACGACTCTTGGAATTGTCGTGTTTTGAACAACGGCTGAATAGTAGGTTGCGTCAAGCTGTAGCTTCCTGCCTTTGGCTCAGAATCGTTCCAGCTTTCCAAGTAATGGTTGTCTGGGGTCAGGTAAGTAACACCAGCAGCAGTTTCGTCCACTCTATCAGCAAATGATACGGTCAAACCAACCTTGGCCAATCCTGCATTGAAAGCATCAGCCTTCTTGTAAGAGTAGCTTGGATTCACACCGTGGATAAGCAATGCGCCTACCTTACCGGCATTCATATCAGCAACCAATTGATCCATTTCTGAATCAACACCACCTTTCAAATAAAGTGGGTTGGCAATATCCAATGTAGAGCCGTAGTTGCCCAACAGGTTATTGATGGCATTTACAAGGGTTTGAACACCTGCATCGTTCGAATTCGAAACCACGATGCCTTTTCCTTTTGCATCAACCAATTCCTTGGCTGCTTTAGCAATCGTAGCATCATATTCAGATGTTCCTCCGCTTACGATGTTTCCATCCATTGCAGAGGCAACCTTATTATAAAGACTGATAACAGCAGTTGCACTTTCAGATGGCTTCAACGCCACACGTACGTCTGCATTACTACCTGTCAAAGACATGTTTGTCTCGAACTGGTAATGACGCGACATCTTTCCGCCTTTCGGATCGCGCATCTTACCGTATCCAACTGCATTGGCAGGTCCGTTAGGGAATCCGGCCAAGAAATCGGCACCGAAGCTTACCACAACTTCAGCTTTCGCAAAGTCGTAAGCAGGCAATGCTTTTACACCAAAACAGGCAAGGTTAGCCTCCAACGCACCCGATGCAGAAATGGCATCGTAGGTTACATGCTTAACGCCTGCTCCGTACTTAGCAGCAAATGCAGCCACCGCCTTTTTGGTCGATGGGCTGATGATGGTCTCTGTAAGAATGACAATAGAACCTCCGGCCTCGCCCAATTTAGCCAATGCAGCGCCTATCTCAGCATCCACAGTTGCCCAATCAGATGCTTCTCCACCCTTCAACGGTCCACCAACGCGGGCCGAATCATACAATGAAAGCACCGAAGAGTTCACGCGAGAATTCAAGGCTCCTCCCGTTAGGGTCGATTGCTTGTTTCCCACAACCTTGATCGGACGACCTTCTCTGGTCTTCACAAGAATACTAGCGTAATCTGTTCCATCATAGAACGTAGACGCATAGTAGTTCGGAACTCCAGGAGTGATCTCCTCAGGTTTGTTCAAATAAGGAATAGACTTGGTTACCGGAGTTTCGCAAGCAGCCAGTGTGGCAGCGCCAACACTGAAACCTAGAAACTTCAAGAAGTCTCTACGCTTGGTCTTTCCTTCATCCAAATCCTCGCTTTCCAATAGATGTTCAGCGGTTGTTTCGGGCGCAAATTCATTCGCAGCACGCTCCTGAAACTCAGGTGTGTTGTGAAGCTCGTCCAGCCCTTTCCAGTATATTTTGGTTTTGCTCATGTTAGAGGCTTTTCCAAAAATCTTTGTGATCGTTAATTCTTAATAATGACACTTCGCACACTCCAGACCACCGATCTTCTCAACAGTAACCGGGTTACCATCGTGCCATCCGGGCATTCTTTCGTGCATGTCTTCGTAATATCCGTTGTCGGCAACTTGCACCTGCGTTTCGCGGTGACAGTTGACACACCATCCCATGGTCAATGGAGAGAATTGCTCTGCAACGCCCATCTCTTGAACTTCACCATGACATTGCTGACACTCGATCTTACCTACCACCACGTGTTGTGAGTGATTGAAGTAAGCCAGATCAGGTAGGTTGTGTACACGTACCCATTTTACTGGAGTAGGGTTATCTCCGTAGGTCTTGGTTACTGGGTCGAAATCCAAGGCAGCATAGATCTTCGCGATCTCAGTAGTTCCAGTTGGTCCTTTATCAACATATGTATGGCAATTCATACACACGTTCAATGATGGAATACCAGCAGTCTTTCCTTTCTCTGCACTGGTGTGGCAGTAAACGCAATTGATACCGTTCTGTCCAGCATGGATCTTATGTGAGAAAGCGATCGGCTGCTCTGGTTTGTATCCTTGGTAGATACCTACGTTATCCATCAGATAAATAGTTCCCCAGCGAAGGAATGCCAAGGTCAATACCAAGAAGAATACACCTGTCCAACCACGGTGAGTGTTCAACCAATGTGTGATGCTGCCCCAAGTGCCACGCTCAATCGGTGCCTCAACACCTTCTTTATTACTTACAAGTAGTGTCAGTGATTTGCGAACGCTGCTCAAGATCATGATCAACACCAACAACAGACCGGCAACACCGATAAGCACATTGCGAAGCATGCCTTCATCCAATGTACCACTACCACCACCGCCACCAGTTTCTGGGCCCGTAGATCCAGTTGGACCTTCAACAACAGGCTCTTTATAATCAACCACATAACCGATAATGGCTTTGATCTCGTCATCACTCAGATAACCGAAATCGGTCATCATGGTCGGAGAGAAATCCTTTACAGAATTAGCATACGCATCGCCACTGGCGATCATCGCTGCTGGACTCTTCACCCACTTAACGATCCAATCTTCAGACGGTGCTCTATCTGTAATGCCCTTCAGTCCAGGACCAACAACGGGCTTATCCGTTGGAAGGTGGCACGTAGCACAATTCTGTTTGAAAAGCTTTTCTCCATCCTGGGCAAAGACACCCAATGAGGACAGAAGAATGAGCGAAGAAAATAGGAATGAAGCGAGTCTCATTGAGCTACTTCTATTAATTATCTTTTCGTGTACCAACGCCTTGATTTTGTTGACTTTTTCAGCCTAAAAGAGCTGTTTTTTGGCTGACGCAAAAATAGTACTCAATCAATTGGTGGTATGAAATTTTGTTAAAATGGTTCAATTTAGAAACAGTCTAAATAATAGACCGCCAACAAGCGCGTAAGCTTCTTGTAAAAGCTATTTTTCCGTTCTTTGCCGCGCATGTTTTCCATTCCGAAATTCCCATACATCTTTCTTGCCTTCATGGCCTTGTCGCTGAACAGTTTAGCGCAGCGTTCCTTCCATGATCTGGTCAGTCCAACAGTCGTTATTGATAGAGATGTAAGGCTCGATTCCTTGGTGATGCGCCACACGCGTGTGAATAAACTGAGTGATGGCTTTGAAGGCTACCGTGTGCAACTCTTCTCTGGTTCGGGCACCGAAGCGCGCCAACAGGCCAACAATCTCAGGGCCGAATTCATGAATCAGAACCCGGATATTCCTGCTTACCTCATCTATCAGGCGCCTAACTTCAAGGTACGCGTGGGCGATTTCCGCACCGAACTGGAAGCCATTCATCTCCAACGCGAGATATCGTACCAATATCCAGGTGGCTTTGTGGCCCGAGACCTCATCAAGTTCCCAAAACTCACCATTGAGAAGGAACGAGAGGCCAACGAAGACCTCGACACCAACTTAGAAGAGGGATTACCAGATCGCTGATCGCTCACTCCTCTCCAAAATTGTTGAGGAAATCAATGCGATCATCATCAAAACCAAGGCACTTATAATTCAAGCGCTGATAGTAGTCGGCCTTTTCCTTATCCAGTATCTGTGTGTAATACGCCCAAAGGTTCCGATACACCACACGCATCGATTTATTCAGTGCCTCGCCAGATAGCTCCACTGCTCTGAGCAGATAAGGAACTGCTTCTTCCCACCCATTGGAAAGCTCCAAAGAAAGCACCGCCATATTATTGAGTGCATTGGCATAAGAAGGCTCAATGTCCAAACACTTGGTGTACCATTTCATGGCACGATAAGGGTCATCCAGATGCTGATAACAGAAACCTGCCCCATAAGCATATAATGGTTCTGGACGATGACAGGTCTCATAGGCCTTGATGCATGCTTGGCAGGCCTGCTCGTAATGCTCGCCATCCAAATGGCATTTGGCAATACCGAAGTAGGCAGAACTGGGATAGCAGTCTAATTGAGCCGATGCTTCGTAAGCTTCAAGGGCCTCATGGATGCGCCCCATTTCCAATAGCACATCTCCTTTCAATTCAAGGCCAATGTGATCCATACCCTCTATACATGCCATACTTTCTGCCCAATGCAGTGCCTTTTCAAGGTCCTTTCGTTCCATATACATGCGCACCAGATTCTCATATGTCTGTTGGTACTCGTTGCTGATACTGTGCACCTCAATGAACAGGGCCTCGGCCTCTTCCAAGTTCCTGCGTTCCTCAAACAAGATGGTGGCTCTGTTCAGCAGCGCCTCTGCCCGATCATCCTTATCATCCGATAGCTGAAGCACCCTTTCAACCACCTCTAGGCATCTATCATATTTGGCCGGCACCAAGCCCGTGTAGGTCATCAGTGCACGTAATATCTTCAGTTCATCTTCGGGATGTTCGGGTAGCGCTTTCTCAAGTGCATCCACATATTTGGTCCATGTCGCATTCATTGGCACCTGCACGTAGGGAATCCCATTTATACTTATCGTTCCTTGCATGGCATTATGTTTATGATCCATCTGCTTGTGCTTTTTTCGAAAAAAGCAGATTGAATTTACAGAATTTCCTAAACACCTCAAAAACGGCAACCCGACACTTCCATTGATCTGCGGAATGCGCTTGTGTCCTAGTAGGGCATTCCGACCCTATTCCGATTGTCATGCTAAGGCACGAAGCATCGCTTAGATTCCCCGTTCCTCGGAACAACAGAAACAGCTATCGCGCGGAGGCGCAGAGACGCAAAGAGGAAAGGCTGAAGTAAGCACGAGCACCAGTTCTTGTAACCCTGACGTAGGAAGGGTCTCACTCAATACTCACCCCTCCTTCCCAGCCTTAAAGGAAAGCGTGTCGATCTTGGAGCCGAGGTCAAGGACCATATTTATCAGAATGCCCTCCAATTCAGTGATGTACTTCGGGTCGGAATTGAATATCTCTGGATAGCGTTCCAGCACTTCGTTGTTCAGAAGTTCCAGCACTTGGTCTTTAAAGGCGATGTTGCGGATGGCAGAACTGCGCATGGCGGGCATGCCCTCTTCCATCGATGCTACTTTGGCGCTCATCTTCTTGGCGCCTTCATGGTCGGCCATAGACTGCTTGATGCGTAGCTCGTGTTGATGACGATCTTCTAGGTTGCAGCAGTCTTTAATGTAGTTGTAGATATGGGGCCGCAGGTCGAAGCCCTCTTCGGTCATGATCTCGAACATCTTCGAATGTTTGGGGCCAAAGCCTTTCACATTCCTACGCAGCAAGCGGAAGTATTCTCCCACCTCTGGGTGCTGCTTTTGACAATAGGCCACCACCCAATCGAAATGAACAAACACGGGTACCTCGTAGGCATCGGTCTTCACCACCACCCACCAGGTTATAGCGTCATCTCCAAAGGACTCCAGTCCGCTCTGTTGTTCGGTGCTCTGTATCTTAAATGGGGGATTGACAAAGTTGCTCATCTGCCTTTGCTTTTAAGGGTTATGAACCCAAAGATAACGTTGCCATTAAAAATGAGGAATTAGCAGATTAGGGAGTTAGTCAAAATGCTTGCCCGCTTTCCTGCCCTATTCCGATTGTCATGCTGAGGAACGAAGCATCTCTTAGATTCCCCGTTCCTCGGAACAACAGAAACAGCTATCGCGCGGAGGCGCAGAGACGCAAAGAGGAAAGGCTGATGTAAGCTCGTTCGTTCCTGTCACCCCGAACTAACTTGTTTCAGAATCTTCTTGCTAGCGCCTAAACCGTGTTTCTTTGCTTGTCGCAAAGACCAGCACTTTAAATCGTTTGTACTATTTTCATTCCCGTGAAAACGAGTCGTGGACCCAATAATGTTCTGGTAGCCTTGGTGCGGCAACCTTCTGATTGGCACTTCATACAGAAAGGAGGCTTTTATCGTATTCCCGTTAAAAGCGCTCCCGCCATGGTCAAAGATGGAAGCATTGAATACCTCGCCTTCTATTTCCCAAAGCCATTCAAAGAGCATGCGTATAAGGTCGAATGGTACGGCAAGGTAAACCATTTGCGAATCGTAAGCCGAAAGGAAGCTGTTCCTTCACAGCCTAACCATCCTAAAGCTGATGCTCAGTACTATATTATCGGCATCGAAAAGTGCATCCAACTCGAGGAGCCCTTTGAAAGCATTCGTCCCCGAAGGCTGCTATTCATACCCACCACCCAACAGAAATTCTTTTATCCACTGATTAGAGAAATCAATTTCCTCTTCAACGAAAGCCCATTAGAAAACCTCCTGTCCGATTGTCTTGTGGTCAAGAAGATTCCTTCCCAACGGCAGTATTTCTTAGAGATCAAAGGCAAGAAGATGAAACTCGATTTCGCCATCTTCTGCGCCAATAAGAACATTGCCATTGAATGCGATGGCGACCAATGGCACAACCAAAAACCGAACATCGAAAGCGACAAAGAGAGAGACAGTCTGCTTGCTGGTGCGGGTTGGGTCCCGCTCCGATTCACCTATGATATGATTACCAAAACCCTACCCGAAGTGATGGATAGGATCACCACCACCATCAATCATTACGGTGGGGTGAAAGCCAACGAAGCTGATGCGCCTCGCTATCTGCCAACGGATAAAGGCGGGCAGAGTCGGTTGTTTAATTAGGGGGTCTCGCATCCACAGTTCCCCCACTCCTGTCACCCTGACGAAGGAAGGGTCTCATTTCAGCACACAAACCATTGTCCGATCAACCACAAATCAGTATCTTAATACCCTAATTCAGCACCATGAAACTCACCAGCATCAACACCATCGAAGACGTAAAGGAATTCGTTCATATTCTGATTGAAGAAGAAGAACTCAACTTCCATCCAGACACCCCATTCGAAGATTACGTCTTTATCAATTCAGGAGAGCCGTTTTATTCAGCAGAAGAGGTTGAGGTTAGAAATCGTTTACTCAATCAAGTCTTTGAGTTAGGCGAACGTTTAGAGATTGATACGCATGAATCGATGTGTCGGACGGGATTGAAAATGTTCAATAAAACCTACGAGTTATGAGAGAACACCAACTTGTCACTTCGCTAGAAGAACTTCAAGAATTGGCCTACCGTCCAAATGGCGACTTTGTCCATTTCTACGTTTCACTGGCTGGTGGGCTCGCCCGTAGTAGTAAGCGCATCAGTTATCGTCCTGAATTCAAGGAGTTTCTTCTGATTCATGAGATTGATGAAAGCTATGAAGAGATACGAGAAGACACCCTTGGTTCCCAAACCAATTTGATTGAATCAATGCAAAAAGGATGTTTTTTCTGCTGCGAATAAGATTAAGCGAACGCTAACAGGCTGATCTACAAAGCTGATCTGCGAATACAGAAATGAAATACTCTTCGCTAGGTTGGTTCTAAGTAAAAAGAATATTACCAAATTAAGAAGTGGCACTTAGAGACCGCTCACTCAATAGAGCCTTTGAATTAGGCGGACGCTTGACGGTTGATGAGTATATGTTGATTGACGAGGAACGCATCGGGTTAAACTGGATGTGCTAAACGCCTGTTAACTGCAAACTACTTAGGTCATCAATGAATTTTCCAAGTGCGCAAACCTTTGCCTATGATAATCGAAGTAGGATCGATTATCTTCAGTAATATTAAACTTTAGGTGATTTGGCTCTTCAATGCCTCTCAATAACTTATTTACGGTTTCCGAATTTAATCTGTTCTGCGACCAAACAACATTCCCGTCTTCATCTACGGATAAAAGAAACCTGTCAAATAGTTTATCGAATGTTGGAGTCAGTAAGACCCCGTTGTTTGTGTCTAACCGCTCCCTGCTCTCGGCAACAGACCATGGCTTGATATGGCTTGCCACCAACAATGCTTCCTCAGAAACCCCAGTAAACAAGCATGATCTGTCAGGTTTATCAAGCAGCGTTTGTCGAAATTGCGATTGGCCAATCCTGACCTTAACAATCGCTTCCTTAATCGTCTCCCTTTCTTCGTCTGAAACCGGAATCGTCCTAAGTGAATTGGTTACTACAGCGTCAATATTGTCTGAACAGTTAATAACAAATTCAGCGTAGGATAGGTGCCATCGCACCGTAACGGAATCAAGACTTGCATTGATAATTTCAAAATTTAGGAAGGATAGATGCGGAATGAAAAATTCCTGTGTCAATTTGAAAAATTCCTCAGATTCCGGATAGTTGAACCATTTAAAGTAAGGTTTGACTTGAGTTGTATCTCTGATAAATGTGAGATCTGAGTAAAATGCTAAATCTTGTCCGTCTACATCATTCAAAGCATTGGACACTCGATCACGGTCGAACCGAGGATTGTGATATTGGTCCCCGTATCCACTTAAGTAAGAATCAACAAACGGTATGAGAGACTCCAACTCTGATTTTCTAATCAAATGCACAGTTCTGATACCCTCTCCCCTTTGTAGTGTGCGGTTATTAGGAGGATTGTTTCTTCGTTCCAAACATAATTGCTGCAATTCTTGCAATCTAGTTCTTACATCATTGTCGAATAGACCCAAAAATCTATCTGGACTACCGAGATAGAACAAATTATTTCCACCATCCAGTGGCAATTCAACTAATCTACGGTTGTCTAGTCTTTGACGCTTCACAACTTCGTTGGCCAACGCAAACGGTACCGGAAAAATATTGGGCATTACCTACTGTATTTAGTTATATCCATCTGTTTTAAAAGCGCAATCAAAACATCTACTACAATACTGTTCCCTGCCTGCCTGTACATCTGCGTATCACTCACAGCAATGTTGAAACTGTCATCAAAACCCATTAGGCGAAGGCATTCCCTAGGGGTCAACTTTCTAATTCTTCCACCGTGCGTCACATAATTATCAACTCCAGCTCGATGCATTTTATGCATTGATTGGAGTAACGGACGAGCAACCTCCAAATCAGTTTTAGTACTGGTCTTAAAATTCTTGGTTCCTCCGGCAAGTACATACTTTCTAACCTTTTCCGATAAGTAGTACTTCTCTTCCACATCATCGACAGCAAAAAGAAACTCATCAAAGCGTCTTTGGGTCGCTGGTTCAAATACGAAATCACCGTGCCAGTTGAACTGTTGATTCGCTTTTTGGCACAAGGCGACATCTCCATTTATTTGAGTATACCTCTTCGTTCTATTCTTTGAGCTGGTCACAAATTTCACCCCCTTTTCTTTAAGGTAGTACTTAGACTCTGTGAAATCCTCTAGAAAATCTTGCATTACTCTTTCAAGCAATATTTTCTTCGGAAATTCAAATTGGACAGATGGGTCTTTAAATCCAATGACGAAGATCCGTTCGCGATGCTGTGGCACTCCAAAATCCTTACTGTTCAGCACTTTCCAATAAGTATTGTACCCTAATTCGTGAAACACATCTTGAACTACTTGCCAAGTTTGGCCACCGTCATGATTGAGTAAGCCTTTGACATTTTCATAGATAAATACATTCGGCTGAGTTTCATTGACTATTCGAGCGAAGTCATAAAAAAGGGTTCCTCTGACATCTTCGAGTCCCATTCGTTTACCAACCATGGAAAATGCCTGACAAGGACTACCCCCAACAACTATGTCGATTTTCCCTTTGTATTTGGACGCATCAAAGGTTGTGACATCATCGTACCAATCCTTTTCGTCAATTTCGTAATTAGCGAAATAACTTTCCTTAACGAACTTGTCGTTATCACAGGCAAACGCAATTTCAGTTTTCAACTTGACCCTCTCAAAAGCATGTTCAACCGCTCCAATCCCACTGAATAACGTTCCGATTCGGATTGTTTTATCTGGGTTTGAAAACTCTAATTCCCTCCAGTCCTTTACTGAAGCGTAAAGCTCAAGTTGCTCCTTCGCTTCTTCTGTAATCGCCTCCTTTGTGTAGCCCATACTCTCAACCTATTGATTATCGTCAATCTTAATACAAAGTAAAAAGAACCTCACCGTAACCTATCTACGTCCCAAAAAACTTATCCCAAAACTTTCCCCATCACCCAACCCTCCCCCACCAATTTTGATTTTTTCAAAAATCAATAACTTAGTATCATGTACAACGCACATGCCACCACACTGATTGCCGACCCACGCAAAAGTGCAGGTAAGAACGCCCTTTGCGTGGTTATTGACCAATGGCAGCTCCAACACATGAACCGCTGGTATTGGCGGCATTCATTCTATTGCAAAGGCCACCTCGATGGCTACAGGTTCACCATGTACCGTATCTATCCTTCGGGCGACAAGAAGACCTTTCATCTGCGCCTTGATGCCAACATGAAAAAGGCCATTGGCAACAAGAAGGCCGGAGATACCGTGTATCTGAACATAGATAAAGACCGCATGATGCACCGCGAATCGCAGGAATTCTGGGATGGTCTCCTTTCCGAGAAGCCAAGCTTATATTCGTTCTATGGACTACTTACCAAAGAGCAACAAGGACTCTTTACCGAATGGATGGCACTGGCCCCTAACGAAGAAGAGCGCCTCGACCGCACGGTGAAATGCATTGAAGCCATTCGCAATAAGCAGACCTTCGGAAAAATGATTGAGGCCCACCGAAAAGCCCGCAAAAGCTGATAGCCGAGTCTATTCTCTGACTTCTGACATCTTTCTCCTTTTCAACTACCACGCTTACTACAACCGCCCCTCGGCCTAGGAATTTGTGAGCGGAGCAGAAAACCATAGCACGCATTTTGTCAAACTTTATTGAACAACGAACCCTCCTTTCAATAACAAGTTTATTTTTGTCCGAAACCAATGAATACCACGTCAATGATTCGCACAATAACAGTCACAATGGTCTTTATGTCCATAATGAAGTTGGCAACCGCTCAACAGCTAATGCTCGAAAACAACGGGGTTCGGGTCTTCGGCTCCGAACTTTCAGACAAGAATCCGGGAATAACCACCACTGAAGTGTTCGACATTACAGACAATGGTTGCACCGCCCTGATGGTCAACGCTGGGCGCGAACAAACGTTCAGTTTTTGGGATTACGATCAGAAGCTGAACGTAACGCAACAGACAGCGGGCAACGGTGGTATCGGAGAACTCATCAAACCCCAGAAAGGCGAAAACGCCTATGGGTTCGTCTGTTTCGGACATCAGTTCTATTACTTGCGCGGCACTACAGACTATAAGACGAAAGAGAACAACTTGGTGCTGTACCGCATTTCGAAAGACCAGAACGTAGCACCAGAAGCAATTCAGCTCAGCACCATAAATGGAGAAGGGTTCTACGATAACATGAACTATTCTGGCCTTACAATGAAAAAGTCAGACGATGGGACCAAACTGATGATCGCCATCAAACTAGGCCACGACCGCTCCAAATCTGGAAACCTCTCCTATCGATTCAGGATCATTGTTTTGAGCGAAAGCATCGAGAAACTATGGGAGTCAGACATTAAATTCTCAGATCCTGCAGGATCCATAGATGTAGGGGGGGTAGGTTCAATTTATGGCTTTTCTGCAAGCACCTTCGAAATTGGCAACAATGGAAATGTCTTCTGTTGGGCTCAGCTAGACAGAGGGAAGGACAAATCGGACAGCGACCGCTATAAACTGAAACTCTACCGAATGGACGCAGAAGGTGTCTACAGCACCACTGTCGCTCGTCCTCCAAGCGTAACCGAGGTCCGCTCTACCATGGGAAACAGCCGAATGATACTGGTAGCTCCCTACACGGCCGAAGGAAATGCTCCCTTCAATCTTTGGAATGGGCAAGACAAGACGGGGGGCTTCGAGTATTTAGACTGGGACGGAAACGAAGGCTCGGAGGTCGCAAGGACCAAAATTCCACTTACTGTTGAGCATCTGAGCAAAAACGCAACCACTAAGCAGATCGAAGACCTAAAGAAAGATGCCAGCAAAAAGCCCGTATCCAAATCGAGGTTAGCATGTACACAAGTACACCTTCTAGAAGATGGGTCCATTGTCATTACTGCCACTTCAGGAATCAGCAATGCAGGAATCTACCGCGGAATGCTAGACCCCAACATCTTCGACATACATGTTTTCAGGTTGAATGAGAATAAAGAACTCGTGTTCTCCGACCGAGCTCCAATTTACCACCTAGCCTCTGTTAAAGGCACAGGATTCGAATCTGTGGTTGTAGGCAAAAAACTCTTCCTTTTATTCAACGATATCCCACTAAACGTAGGCAGGGATTGGAGCGCAGAAGGGCCCGAAAAATTCTATGGCTCAAATGGGCAGCTTTCCTTGATTGCAATGGATACTTACGACCAGAGCAAAACCAACGAACGCAAAGCAGTGTGGACGCAAAGCGAAATGGGAGCCAATTTCAAACTAGGAGCAACTGCTTGGAAACCTGGCAACAAGGTCGGGTACTTCTACCTGCAAGGTGCCAGAGAGAAGAACCGTATGGTTCAGTTCAACTTAGACTGATAATAACCGCAATTTCAAGCTTTGATGCCTCTTCTGGCCCTCGACTGTTCACCGCTAGTCGAGAGGCCGAAGGGTTTGGTGCTATGGAACTTATACCGTGCCAACTACACAGTCACCCCTCTCAATCAGGAGAGCAGCCGAGGGTGAGGTCCTTTCGAATTTCGTGCTTCATCCACCAGACCTCTGGCCTAGGAATTCGCAATCGGGGCAACCGCCCGATCAAAGACCGCAGAACGGGGCGCAAAAGTGAACCCTGAGCAGTCACACTGAGCTTGTCGAAGTGCTGTCGAAGGGAGAAGCGGCTTGTCCCGTTCATTCATGCCGCTGCGTTAAGCTGTGGAAAGCACCCTTTCAGCAATAGCAGGTGTTATTAGTCAGACCCTTCCTACCACACTGCCGCAATTTCCCGCTTATTCTGCTTTAGGCGCTTCTTCCTGTCCTTCCTTCGGAGATTCTTCAGCCTTCAACGATTTGATCTCCTCCTCAAAATTGATATCGACAGACGCTCCAGCTTCCAGGTCAAGCTCCTTCACCAGACTGAAGCCATCGCTATAGATGGTCACGGTGCTTTTGCCCGTTGGCACGCTGAATTTCTTGGCACCGTTCAAGGTCTGCGAAAACCCATCCGAAGCCGTAATCGTGACAAAGAAACTTGCCTGAAATATGTTCGAGATGCTTACTGTTCCGGCCGCTTTTGTTGGCACATAACGTATCTCCAATATCGGATGTTCCGCATCTACCACATAGATCTGCTCAAAATCCATGGCACCATCGCTCTGTATCCGTGCCACAAACTTTCCGTACTGCGATTTGAACTTACCACCTCCCTTCTTAACCCGATATTCCTTGCCGTTCACAAATAGCTTTGCCTTTTCTGGCAGACCACTGAAGGTCACTTTGCCCTTATCGCTCTCATCTACAAAGGCACTGTTCTCATAACCAATGCGCAGGCGTTCAGAGTCAGGGTCGATGGAGAACTGTAGGAAATTGTTTTCCCTCAAGGCTCGGAAACCGTACCAATGATTATCCATGAAATGACCTGCACGCTTAAACGTTGAGGTAGGCGAGAACGGGTTCCATGAGTTGAACATCACGCGGTCCGCATCCTCAAAATGAACACCGTTCGCGTCCACATCAATGAACACATGGTTCACGTCTTCTTCATCCTTGGCCAACAGATATCCCACTTGCTGCAAGCGATATTGGTCCCCTTCCAACTTGTAAATGATGATGCCAGTGCTGTCTGGTAACGCAAAGTAGTAATGGTCGTAAGATGGAATATCGAGTACCCACGTGGTTCGCGGCACATACTTCCAGCTGGTCTTAGGCACACTTCGGCCCTCATAGGCGGTATAGCTTTCGGTTCTGTATTGCGGTACCGACTTCCCGTTCTGATAAGAGTAGCTGGTCACCATTCTTGTCTTCTGCACCGGAACCTGTTGATGTTCGTAGGTGGTGTAAGACGTCCAAACCTGCTGGGTAATCGCCTTCATCTTCAATTTCGATTTATCGTAATAGATGTTGTTTTTCGATGTCCTGAGAGGAGACGAAAGTTCCAGATCGGCCAAACTCAAGCGCATCTCATCACCTTCATCAATGCGCACCTTCATGTCTTTGCCGTCAAGATCAAAGGAAGCCTTGCCATCAGAAATGGCCAAGGTTCTGCTTCCAACATCTGGAAAGGTCCACAGAAATTTGTCAAAGATGTTCGAATGCCGCTGAAGGGCCAACTCTTTATCGCTGGCCTCGTGCCTGCCGTTGGGCCAACGCTTAATGGTCTGTGAATAGGTAGAGCTGCAGAACAGCAAGAACACAATAAGCAAGCGCATGGGTCCGATTTTGTTCATAAAGATAATATTCAGAACAAACTTCAACATGGTTCACTGCTGTCCCCTCAGCCTAGGAATTCGCAATCAGGGCACCCTTTTCGAATTTCGTGCTTCATCCGTCAGGCGTTTCAGTTCAAGACAATCACCAACCACCCTGTCACTCTCTCCGCGCCTCTGCATCTCTGCGTGAAAAAACCCCGACCCAAGCACCCTTTTCGAATTTCCTCATTTAGAATTTCGTGCTTCATCCGCCTATCCCCTCGGCCTAGGAATTCGCAATCGGGGCACCCGCCCGATCAAAGACCGCAGAACGGGGCGCAAAAGCGAAGCGGCTTGTCCCGTTCAGGTCGGAGAGCGGGGAGGGTCGATGAGAATTCCAAGCCTTGATCTTTTGGTGCTTTTCTATCAAGAGAAAAGCACGATAAGAATCCCTTCATTACTTCATCCCC
>JAIPBM010000025.1 GCA_021739695.1 Flavobacteriales bacterium
GAAGTAAATAGCGTCATTGCGAAGGAGGAACGACTGAAGCAATCTCATCATCAGGCAACCGCCCTTCGCAAGAGATTGCTTCGTTCCTCGCAATGACGTAAGTGTCACTTCGAGTGATCTGAGGAACGAAGATCGTATCGAGAAGTCATTTCAACCGTTCTCGATACGTTCCTATCGGAACACTCGAACTGACCCACCGCTATTTCTCAATCTTCTTATAACTGGCCACAATTCCCTTTATCAGCGCAGAACTGAAACCAGCGTGTTCCATTTCGTTCAGTCCGGTGATGGTGCAGCCTTTAGGCGTAGTTACCTTATCAATTTCACTTTCAGGATGTGTTCCATTCTGAATGATGAGTTCTGATGCCCCTTTCATGGTCTGACTGACAATGGCCGTGGCGGTCTTGGCATCAAAACCTACTTCTATTCCACCTTGTATCATGGCGCGCATAAAACGCAGCACGTAGGCAATGCCACAAGCACCCAAAATGGTGGCAGCTTCCATCAGACTTTCATCGATATAAAGCGTAGAACCGATCTTATCGAACAAAGAGGTGATGTAATTCCGCTGCTCGGCAGAAGCACCGTTATCGCAGATCATGGTCATGCTTTCATTCACATCGGCAGCCGTGTTTGGCATGGCCCGAAAGGTCGGTAACGATTTTCCACTCCACTCTGCCAGTTCGCTAAGTGTGATTCCTGTGGCCAGACAGACCACAATATGTTTTTCATTCAGCGAAGCACCGATTTCCTTCAAGATCGGTTTGACATTGTAAGGCTTCACGCCAAGCACGATCACCTCCGCTTGGGTAACAGCTGCCACATTATCGGCAGTGATCACCACTCCTTTGCCTCCAAGCTCACTCAACGATCTGATATTTCTGCGCGTAGCGATCAGATTTTCGGCTTCAAAACCATCATCCAATAATCCATGTGCAATGGTCAATCCAAGGTTTCCGCAACCGATAATGGCAATTTTCTTCTCTTCCATGATCAATATTTCCTGCTGGCGAATTTACGCACAACAATGCTGAATGGAGGACTAAAGGCCAAAGGTGACGCTTATCACATTTAAAGATGCTTGAGCGATCTACATTCACGCCCTCAACCTTTGTACAATGAAACATCTACTTACCGTTTTCCTTCTTGCTGCAACGCTATCTGTATTCGGACAGACGCATTTCAACCTTTCTATTGAAGAAGTATCGCTTACAGATGCTCCGGGTCTACAATCCTTCGTAGTTGGCCAATATCAAGGCAAATGGCTGCTGATTGGCGGTAGAACGGATGGTTTGCATCAACGCCAGCCCTTCGCTTCTTTTTTGGCTTCAGGCAATAACCTGATGGCTTACGTGGTTGACCCTGTCAATCTTCAGCATTGGTCTGTTTCGCTTTCCAGTCTTCCAACAGCCATGTATGAGCAGTTGCAAAGCACGAACATGTCCTTCATTCAGCGCGATACGGTGCTATACATCGTTGGTGGTTATGGCTACAGCGCAACCGCTGGCGACCACATCACCTACGGACAACTTACCGCAGTGAACGTACCTACGTTGATGTTTCGGATCATGAACGATGGCGACATCACAGGGCAATTCCGTTCACTCAGTAACTCAAACATGGCCGTAACGGGCGGTTACATGGGTTTGATGGATGACACCTTTTATCTTGTTTGCGGACAGTATTTCGAAGGCCGCTACAACCCGATGGGACCGAACAATGGACCAGGATTCATTCAGGAATACACAGAAGCCATTCGCAAATTTAACATCACGGATAGTGGTTCTGTGCTTGGCATTACCAATTACACCGAGACCGTAGACAGCGAAAACCTTCACCGAAGAGATTACAACATGGTTTCTCAGATTTTTCCGAATGGCGATGAAGGTTTTACCGTCTTCTCGGGTGTGTTTCAACCAACGGTGGATCTTCCTTGGCACAACACGGTTGATGTGACGGCTACTGGCTACACGGTCAACAACAATTTCGATCAATTATTGAATCAATATCATTCGGCCAACTTGCCAATTTATGATGCAGTGAACAATGAAATGCACACGCTTTTCTTCGGAGGAATCAGTCGCTACCACTATGATGTGACCACTGGCAATCTGATAGACGACCAGAATGTTCCCTTCGTGAAATCAATCAGTTTGGTTACCCGTCATAGCGATGGCAGCATGGACGAAACACAATTGGAATTGCAGATGCCAGGCTTTTTGGGTTCAGGTGCTGAGTTTATCCCTGTAGAAAATGTGTCGTTCATCAATACCGAAATTCTTGAACTGAATACGTTGCAGCCAGAGCAGCCAACATTGGTCGGCTATATCTATGGCGGTATTGAAAGCACGGCTGAGAACATCTTTTTCATCAACACAGGAACTCAAAGCCAAGCAAGCGGGCGCTTATTCAAAGTGTTCATCACTGCTACAGAGACCACGGGCGTTGGCGCTACAGAGGTAACTGCCAATGATGTTTTTCAACTGGAAGCCTTTCCGAATCCTGCCACCCAAATACTCAACGTAAAAGTGTCTTCTGCTTACCGCACAGTCGGAACCGTTGAATTACTCGACACAGCGGGGAAACTGGTAAACAGCAACCAACTGAACCTTCAGAAAGACCACAGCGGAACTGTTCAATTCGACTGTTCGAAGCTGAAGAAAGGGAATTACAGCGTACGATTCAGCAATGGGGCTTTTTCAACAGCAAAGCAGGTGATCATTGCGCGATAACGCTACTTTTAGTTGGTCAAAAACGACCAGCTATTAGTTAGACAATCGTATTCATGAAGGCTGTTTTCGTGTTCCTTAAGGTTATTCCAATGGCACTTTGCTTGATTGGAATGACGGGTTGCACAAAGGACACGACCGAAACATGCTCCGAACAAACCACCACTGCGAATTTTAGCGTCAACGGTTCCGATTTTAATTCCTTGCAGGATAAGACATGGCTGCATTCTGGCGACTTGAATTCACTCTTATTCATGCAAGCTGAAGCAAATGGCGATCAGTACGTGGTCAACGTCATATTTGTAGGAGATACCATCGGAACCTACCGGCTACTGGGCATCAACGCTACCAACCGCGCTTCCTATTTTGCGCCAGGCATTAACGGAACCACTTTTCCAGATACGGTGATTCCAGGAACGCTCGTTATCACCAACTTTGATTCGGAACCAGCTTGCCTTTCAGGACATTATTCATTCGCTGTTGATACGCTCATAGTTTCGGGCGAATTCCAGAGTCTACGGCCGGATTAGACCAAACTCCTTCGCAATCCAATAGGTGGAGTGAAAACCGATATCTACTGAGAACAACCCATCGCTGCCGCCTTGGTCTTCGCCAGCACCTACATTCACAGCCAAGGCGTGGCCCATTCCTTTGAATTCGTATTGAACAATCCATTCAGTTCCTGATGTATCAGCCCAAGAACTGCGCTTCACCTTCTGATTGTCCTGAAAATTCTCCTCTACTTTTTCCGCTTCGCGATCAATCTCCTGCAAGCCTGTCCATTGCTCCACAATCTCATTGGCATTCTTTGGATTACACACAATATCATCCGTTCCCTGAAGTACAATCATCTTTGGATATTGTCCACGATAGCCACCATTGGCCAAGCGCACCCTCCTCGCCCATTCCCATGGCTTTCTGTCTACCCAACCGAACATGCTTCCAACACCTGAAATGATATTTCCAGAACCGAAAGGTCCGCCAGCGTAAGAGGCCACGCCCGAATAATCTCCCGGATATAAAGCTGCTGCCGTTACCGCCATCACAGCACCTGCAGAAACACCCGTTATGCAAACGCGGCTTTCATCTACCGAATAGTTCGATTTCATGTATTCCACCGCCTGATGGATGGAAGCCACTTCGCCTTGGTCCAATTCCGTGTCTTTCCCATAAAACCAATTGAAGCAGCGATTGGCGTTGTTTGTCCCTTTCTGTTCGGGATAAGCAACAATAAACCCTTGTTCATCTGCCAGTTTATTCCAACCGCTTAGGCGCATCATGCCATGCGCATCTTGCGCGCAACCATGCAGAACCACCACCATCGGCACATTTCCTTCGGGAAGATTTTCGGGGATGTGCACAAACAGCCGCAACTTACCCTGGTTCTTTCCGAAGTTTTCAATTTCGGGCATGTCTTGCGCGTTTGCGCAGAACGAAAAAAGAAAAAGGGATATTGCGAAAAGGAAGCGAGGCATCGGTTGTATCTTCAACGCCAAAGCTGCTGAAAAGTATTCAATGCGTTTTACTCCACTGTCATTTTCCATCCTTCCACACACACTGATAATACTGGTGTTGTCTCTTGGAGCATGCCGTGATCATTCCACTACGCCATCAACTGATGGTGTCAATGAAGAAATGGTTGATTCTAGCGAATCGCTAGAAACAGTGTCGGTCATTCCGATACGCGGAATCTACACGGAGCCATTTCCAGATTCGGTAACCATCAAGGATTATTTCTGCACCATGGATAGCCTTGTGCTGCGCTACGATTCGCTGGAAACCTACCCGATAACCGAACACATCATTGTGCAGGCCAATCCGTGGATCATTGATTCTTTGGCTGCCACCGATTATTACGTTCTGAAAGCGCGAGGCATTTTCAATAACGACCAAAGATCGTTGGCAATCTTCAGGAAAGGTGACCGCTTGTTGATTCCAGATTCTGCCTATGCCTCAGAATTGAAACAGCGACTTGATTCCGTGCTGATTGACGTGAATGTGCACGAATACCGACTGCGTATTTTCTTAGGCAAAGACACACTTTACTCCTTCCCCGTTCGTGTTGGTCAGAATAAGACAAAATTCCTTCAGATGGCTGGATACGTGATGAGTTTACAGACCAACCTTGGCTCGGGTACAATCGTACGGATTGAGCGCGACCCAGCGTATATCAATCCCGTAAACGGCCACCGTTATTACACCACCCTCCGCGATGATGGACGAAGGACCAACTTACCGCAGATTCCATTTTTGGAGACGGAGTTGGACGGCATTCGTACGGGCGATATGATCCATCCGACCACCAACCCATCAACCTTAGGAAAAGCATGGTCTAACGGCTGTATCGGTACCCGAGAAGGCGATGCTTGGCGCATCTATTACCATGCTCCGTTGGGAACGCGGGTCACGGTGCGCTACGACTTGGATGTGGTTCAACCCAATGGCGATACGCTCCATCTGCCCAATATCTACGATCTGGTAAAGAAAAAGGCCTTAAATTGAGTTTTCATTAACATCAAATATTCAATACATGAGCAATCCAAAATTTCAAGTATTCAAAGGAGAAGACGACCAATTCTATTTCAGACTGAAAGCAGCCAATGGCGAAATCATCTGTGCCAGCCAAGGATACAGTACGAAGCAAAGTTGCCTGAACGGCATTGCAGCAATCAAATCGGTGGCCGCTGCCGCACCGATCGAAGAGCTTGATTAAATAGAGATCAAACAGTCATGTTTTCTGCTCTGTTGAAATTGCTATTCCTGCTTTTGCTAGGATTTAGTTGTTTATCAGCCTCTGCCCAAATGAGGGCTTCTGACATCAAGAAGATCGAATTTTATAGTGGAACCTTCACGTTTGAAGGAAAGCTTGGTTCATATAAAGTCAAAGAGCACAAACTTAAACCGCTGAATATTGACCCAACGGTTATTGTTACCGACAGCTCTCTTTTTGTTGGTTCAGAGTCGGCAGGAGTAACAGAAGTGACCGTCAAGGTACAAGAGGGTCTGCGCTATTTCGGTGGTGGCGAACAGTTCTCGAACATTGAATTGACTGGCAAGAAAGTGCCCTTCTTAGTGGAAGAAAATGGCATTGGCCGTGGCGATCGACCCGTTACACGAACCGCCAACCTTGCTGGTGTAGGCGGCCACGAATGGAGCGCCTACTGCCCTATTCCGCTGGTTATATCAACCGAAAACGCAGCATATCTGATTGAGAATGACTGCTACTCAGAGATAGACCTGTCCGTTGATGGAGAACTCACTTTCATCCTACACGATAACGAGTTGAGACTGCGAACGTTTGAAGCTGATTCCCCGAAGGAACTGTTAGGAAAAATCACTGCAGTCACTGGCCGAATGCCTGAGCTACCTGAATGGACCTACGGCACCATTCTCGGAATCCAAGGCGGAGCAGAACGAGTGACTCAATTGGTGAAGGATGCCAAGGATTACGGCAATCCGGTTTCTGCTATCTGGATACAGGATTGGGTTGGAAAGAAGCAGACAAATGTTGGTTCTCGCTTGCGCTGGGAATGGAAACCTGACGAAAACACCTACCCCAACTTCAAGCAATTCTGTGCGGATATGAACGCGCAGGACGTGAAAGTATTGGGCTACATTAATCCGTTCCTCTTAGAAGGCACCGAAATGACCAATGAAGCCTTGGAGAAAGGCTATGTCGTTCACAGAATGGATGGAAGCCCGTACCTCACTCCATTTGGTGGTTTCAAGGGATATATCATCGACCTTAGCAATCCAGCTACCAGAGAATGGATCAAGGACATCATCAAAACCAATATGATCGGTAACGGATTGAGCGGTTGGATGGCGGATTTTGCGGAGTACCTGCCATTCGACTGTAAGCTTCATTCTGGGCAAGACCCAAAAGATTACCACAACCGATTTGCTGCTGATTGGGCCAAGGTGAATCGCGAAGCTGTGGAAGAAGCAGGAAAATTAGGAGAAGTGGTCTTCTTCTCCCGTTCGGGATTTACTGGTTCTTCAGGTATTTCCACGCTGTTTTGGGCGGGCGACCAGATGGTTGAATTCGGAGAGAATGACGGACTTGGTTCGGCCGTTACTGCCATGCTTTCATCTGGGTTTAGCGGACTGGCCATAAATCACTCAGACATAGGTGGTTATACGGCTTACAAGTTTCCTTTTGTCAAGAACTATCTGAGAGATAAGGAAGTACTCTTCCGTTGGATAGAATTCGAGGCTTTCACTCCGCTTTTCCGCACACATGAAAGTGTTTTGCCAGAGGATGTCGTTCAAACCTACACCGACAGTTCCACTCAGGAATTCTTCGCCCGTTTTGGTAAGATTCACAAGGAACTGGAACCCTATTTCAAACAGTTGATCAAAGAAGCTTCCGAAACAGGCGTCCCCGTGATTCGGCATCCTTGGTTGGTGTATCCTAATGACACTAATTGTCTTGAAACCAATTACCAATTCTTTGTTGGTGATGATCTTCTTGTAATTCCTGTTACGGATCGAGGACAAACCTCTGTTCGTGGTTACTTTCCCAATGGGAAATGGGAACACTTCTTTACCAAGCAAGTGCTGGAAGGCGGTACTTGGCACGAGGTGGACGCACCGATTGGAACGCCTGCTGTGTTCATTAGAATAGGTTCAGATTTATTTTAGAATACTTGAACCTATGTAGCGTATTTGTGCGTTACAGATTTATATCTATACCTCAACCCCTATTAGAATGAATGAGAACGGAAAGAAGGTGCATGCCTTCAGAAATGATGCCCTTGGAGAACTGGATGCCGTGGGTATTGCCCAGCGAATCAAACAGAAAGAAATAAGTGCCAAAGAAGCAGTTGTCGCTTCCATGGAAAGGGCTCAGGCCATAAATCCGAACATCAATGCCATTGTGACGGAATTGTATGACCACGCGTTGAGTGAATCGGAAAAACCACATGATGGTCCGTTTGCAGGTGTGCCCATGTTCTTTAAAGATATGCTGATGATAAAGGGCGTTCCTGCCCATCATGGTACCACGGCCAACAGGAACATGAAGGCTTCTACGACCACTGATCCTATTGTAAAACAGATATACGCGCAGGGATTCATCAATATGGGTATGAGCACCATGCCCGAATTCGGGTTTACGGCCTCCACCGAATTCCATAATGCAGAAGCCACACGTAACCCATGGAATACCGACCACTCGGCAGGTGGTTCTTCGGGCGGTTCGGCTGCCTTGGTAGCTGCAGGCGTTGTTCCTTTTGCCCATGCGGCAGATGGTGGTGGTTCCATCCGCATACCTGCCGGTGCCTGCGGATTGGTCGGACTCAAAGCAAGTCGAGGACGCTTGTTGCAAGCCAGTAAGTTTAAGCGCCAACCAGTGGAAATTGCCATTGATGGTGTGGTGAGCCGAAGCGTGAGAGACACGGCAAACTTCTATGCCGAAGCAGAGAAATTCTACAAGAACAAGCGCTTACCAGACATTGGACTGATAAGTGGGCCATCCAGCCGCAAATACAAGATCGGATTCACGGGCAATTCGGTAAAGGATATGAAAGCCGATGCTGCAACGATGCACGGACTAGAGCAGACAGCCAAACTGCTGCAAGCAATGGGGCACGAAGTGGTGCCCTTCGACCTTCCTGTAAAAGACCGTTTTGTAGAGGATTTTGCCAACCTGTGGAGTGTAGGCGGATTCTACTTTGAACGTTATGGGAAAAAGGTATTTGGCGATCATTACGAACCTGCCGAACTTTCTGGACTGACCAAAGGTCTGTCGGAACATTTTCAACAGAACAAGGCCAAGACAGTGGGCTCCATTGTACGATTGCGCAACTCTTTCCGCCAATACCGAAGGATGTTCAATCAATCGGGGTTGGACCTGATTCTCACTCCTACTACGGCACATGTTCCGCCAGCCATCGGCTATCTGAGCATGACTCTGCCCTATGAAGAACTGTTTCAGCGTATTCAGCAATGGGCAAGTTTTACTCCTTACCACAATGCCACAGGTGGCCCTTCTATTTCGGTGCCTGTTCAGCATTATCAAGAAGAAGACCTGCCTATGGGCATGATGCTTTCTGCCAACCTCGGACAAGAGGCTTTGCTACTTGATATCGCTTACCAACTGGAGGCTGCCAATCCGTGGAGGAAGATCACAGATTGACCATTGTTTGAAGCAAAGCTTGCACGAAGTCTTTTGCTTTTATGTGACATAACTCATGATTGCTGCGATTTCGGGAGTCTAACTTTGTGAGTGACTTTTTGAAGGAGAGAGAAAATGAAAACGTACTATCTGGGATTGCTACTGACCATTACCTGTTTTGTAGCCAATGCACAGCAGCCCATCAGCATTGTCCGTACCGACATGCCAAACATCAACGATACGTTCCGTTACAGTATTGTCGATAATCTGTTGGGCCTTATCGACCTCAATGACACGGGGGCTGACATGGTTTGGAACTATTCCACCTTGGGTTCTTTCACGCAACGTGTCGATACGATGGTTGACCCCGTTTTCGGAACACCGTTGGTTTACAACATCACGTTCAGTAACTTTTTCGACATGAACCACTTTGCCACCATTGCCGGGCGCAATGTGCTGGGGCAGTTCAATCAGAATTTCATTTCCATCGAGAACGTGTATGATTTCTTCCGCGAGACGAACGGATTCTACGCCAACGTAGGATTGGGACTTACCATCAATGGCTTTCCACTCACCTCGGTAATGGAACCAAGGGACCTGGTCTACGAGTTCCCTTTGGAATATGGCGATGCCGATAATTCCTTCGGGCAATACGGAGTGGATGTGCCGCAGTTCGGCTACTTCGGACAAAAGATAAGCCGACAGAACACGGTGGATGGCTGGGGCGAGTTGACCACGCGTTTTGGCACCTTCGATGCATTGAGGGTCTTCACGCTACTCAACATCACCGATACCTTCAGCATACAAGGTTTTGGATTTGAACAACCACGGCCGACACAGTTCGAAATCAAATGGTTAGCAAAGAATATTGGCGCACCTGTGCTTTCTGTAAGAGGACAGATCCTATTCAATCAGCGGGTGGTGAACACGGTAGAATACCTCGATTCGCTGAGAGATTTTACTGCCAGCACATTTCCTCCTGAGCCAGTAGACACGACCAGCAATCCAGCAGACACCACCTCATCTGGTATTTTTGATATCCTGACGCCAGAAAACATAGCGGTGCATCCTAACCCATTCACAGAATCCTTCCAGATTCGACTGAACCTACCTGAAGCGGCTATCCTGCACGTTCAGGTATTGGATATAACGGGTAAGATGGTGGCAGACCTGGGCATAAGAAGATTGTCTGCAGGCAGTCAACTTTGGAATTGTGACCTGAGTAGTTACGCTATCTCTTCAGGCCTGTATCATCTCGTCATTTCTGATAGCAACGGTGGCCGATTGGTGAAGAAAATGGTGCGGCAGTAGTTCCATATCGTAAGCTATCAGCTAGCTCAACCTTCAGTCAACGCTGCGAAACGCCTATTGTGGTTTGTACTTGGCCAAGCGGGCTTCCATATCTCGCGTCACCGCTTTCTTGTACGGTACGTCAGGCATGTTTTTCATTGCCTTCACATATTCCTTTATGTTCACCTTCTCGCTGCGCATGCGAATGCGTTTGAAAAACTTGGGTAGCATTTGTCCGGGCGCTTGCACGTGGTGCAATCCACCACTATAAACGAACACCAGTTCGCCATCGGGCATCATCTCCAGAATATCGGCCACTCCTCCCCTTACCGACATTGGCTTCCCATTCTTATCCAATCCATCAGCCCGCATCATTCTGCCTTCTGGAAGAATGATCACCACAGATTCGGGTAGAATCGCTTTCAAGAAGTTATCCCAGGTCTCATCCCGCTCGCGCGATATGGGAACCATCCTCGGTGCAATGAAGCTCAATATCCAACCAGCGAGCGGTCGATTCATCGTCACATCGGCCCCTGGAGCGATGATACGCCCAGCAATACGCCAGAGCATGCGCCATGGTGCAGCACCAAGAAACAAAGGTTCGAACAAACTGGTGTGATTGAGCAAGGCCAGCACTTTCATTCCAGCCCAAGGATCGCTTTCATGCGCATGCACCCACTCGTTCTCTACACGGTAGAAAAGTCGCGACCAAAGCTTAACACCAGCCAATACCATGAAATTGGCTACCCGTTGAATATGCATTCGCGAATATATACCACGTAGATCAATGGAATGTGACCAATATCAACGTTGTAAAAATGGCATTCAACCATCTAAAACTAAACGCAAGCATTGGTTTTTGTATACGGTTTAACGATTAAGGCTATTTTTCACTTCTGAATCATGGAATATAGGATTACTGAATGACCGAAGACCAGAAAATACTTTGGGCCAAGATCAAAGAATTTGAAATCGATGACATTGATTCTGAATTCACATTTACAGATAGGCTGTCGCGTGAGAATGCTTGGACCATGGAGTTCACCTTGCGAGCGGTTTATGAATACAAGAAGTTTCTTTTTCTTATCTGCACAGCCGACCATCCCCTCACGCCATCTGACCAAGTAGACCAAGTATGGCACCTGCACCTTATTTACACCCGATCGTACTGGCACGACCTATGCCGAGACACGATAAAACGTGACATACACCACGGCCCTACCAAAGGCGGCCAGCAGGAAAAGGATAAGTTCAAAGACTGGTATGCTGAGACCAAGCGGTTCTATGAACGGCAATTTGAAGCAATTCCACCTACCGATATCTGGCCACCAAGCAAGATCAGGTTTGGCGAAGTGATATTTACAAGGGTCAACCGCCATCGGAACTGGGTTCTCCCTAAGCTAAACATGAACAAGTACTAATGGAGATATTATCAAAGCTTACTCCTGCCGAAACGCATTTAGTTATGGCAACTACCGATGCGGAACTTAAGAATATGATGAAGTACACCTTCATGGATCTGCTACTGAAGCAGGTCATCCAAACAAAGAGGATCACAAAGCAAGCTCACCGAAACGACAGGGCACGTGTCTATACCTATGTGGTGGCAGGAAAGAATTTTCTGAGTTATAAACCTTTACGTCATGAAGAGATCTTCCTGAGCCCGTTTTACACATCTCAGAGCTTAGAGTTGTTATTCCGGCACTTGGTAACGATGGGGTTTCAGAACGCAGACGGAACCAACAACTATGTTCACAAGCGTTTGATAAAATCGCCTAATCTCAAAGGAATATTTGAAATAGGCTTTTTCATACAACTCTTCGGTACTATCAAACTCACTCCGCAGGGTAATGCATTGCAAAGGGAGATCAAACGAGCTTTAGACCGCTTAGAAACTGAACTTCCACAGGTCATTCATTCAGATAAGGCCAAAGCTTTGGAAATTCTGCTCGCTATTGGCGGCAACATTTTCCTTCTCAAGAATCTAGATTTCGCATTGCTCAATCAGATTGACAGCGAATTGATGAAAGAATTCAAAAAACAGCGTGGAGAAAATGACAGTAGCGGTTGCTACGGTTGCGGTGACTGGCATCAGTATGATCATTACGGAGACAGCTTTGATTCTGACTACGATGCGGCCGATGCTAGTTTTGGAGATAGTGGTTGTAGCAGTTGTAGTGGATGTAGCGGTTGCAGTGGATGTGGAGGCTGCGGAGACTAGAAACTCGCGCGCTGTTCTACCCTCCAATAATCGGACAGCGTTCGAAAGGTTTCTGCCGATCAAAAAGATAACGATACGTGGCGTGTGTCTTGATGATCTCGCCACCCAATTGTTCGCACACGCGCATCATCTTCGGATTGAAATCGCCACACCAGTTCATTTCGATGGTGTCGTATGGCAAACCCTTGCCCCAAGCCAGTTTACTGAAAGCTACCACGATGGCTGCCTCTACTCCTTTCCCGTGCCATTCTGGAACAACTCCGAATACCAATCCCAGCGCTTTATTGCACGACCCTGTTAGTTTGTGGTACATGAATTTGATCTTCCCAATCAGATTCATATTTCCATTCACGTGCTTAAAAAGCTGGTTCAATTCAGGAATAGAGATGAAAAATGCAATGGGTTGTTCCTTGTAAAATCCGAAATAAAGCAGACGTGGGTCGGCAATCGGCTTCAGCTTCTTGAACATCTTTTCGCATTGCTCCAAGGTCATTGGTTTTACACCAGAATGGCCGCCCCAAGCTTTACTATACACTTCTTGGAAGTAAGCAGCCGCTTTGTGCATATCTGCTTTGGTCAAATGCTTGAATGTAAGATCAGGATTCTCTAAGGCCATTTGTGCCCGTTCGTAAAAACGAGGTTCAAAATCCTTTGTTTTTCGAATATCCCGAGCATAGGTATACTGCTTGAAGTAAAGCTGAAAGCCATAGTACTCGAACAGTTTCTGGTAGTAAGGCGCATTGTAAAACATGCCGTAGTTCTGTTGCGCAAAACCATCTATAAGCACACCCCAGAACTTGTCGCGTTCGCCAAAATTGACAGGACCGTCCATAGCTTCCATACCACGCAACTGCAACCAGCCTTTAGCTGCGTCAAAAAGGGTGTTTGCCGCTACTTGATCATTGATGCAATCGAAAAAACCACAGCCACCAGTGGGTTGAGTTTCCTTGTCTACAGTCTTACCGTTAATGAAAGCTGCAATGCGTCCAATGGTCTTTCCGTCTCGCTTTAATAGCCAGCGAATGACATCACTTTTAGGTTCAGTAAAAACGCGATTCACCTTTGGGTCGAATACGTCTTTGATCTCTTGATCAATATTCCGAATGTAAAGTGGGTCGTTGGCATAAAGAACGGATGGAAAAACTATCCATTCATTCTCTTGCTCTGCTGTGGATACTTGCACCAATTGCATGGCACAAGATTATAGACATTTTTTCGCTCTTGCCTACGATTTGGTCAAGTCCGAGCGGAATGACTATCGATATTCCAAGTACTTGTCTTTGACCGTTCCAAGCTTGAGCGACACCAGATCACGCACATAGTTCTGATAGACTTTCCATGGATGTTTCGACCCTTGCTTCGGCAATACATCGCCTGCTCTTAAAATGTAACCAGCATCAAAATCCAGCAGTGGTTCGGTGTCGAACGCATTGCTATCAAACCGAGGCGTGCAAACGTTCTTGTCTTGCTGCTCCATGTAATTCAACACTCGAGTTACAAACTGACAACTCAATTCGCACTTCAATGTCCATGAAGCATTGGTGTAGCCAACGGCTATGGCAAAATTGGGCACGTCACTGAACATCACTCCTCGGTAGCAATGCAACTTCGAAGTATTCACCGCTTTTCCATTTATGGACGCGGTCATTCCTCCTAACATTTGCACTTGCAGTCCGGTAGCAGTTACGATCAGGTCGGCCTCCAATTCCTTTCCCGACTTGAGTAAAATCCCTTTGGGCGTAAATCGCTCAATGGAATCGGTAACCACTTCTGCCTTTCCTTTTCGAATTGCCCTGAACAGATCGGAATCTGGGACAACACATAGACGTTGATCCCAGGGTTTGTAGTTCGGACTGAAATGCGAAATGTCGTAATCCGCACCAAGCTGCTGCCTTACACCTTTTAGAATGAGGCGCTTCACGCCATCAGGCCATTTTCGTGAAGCTGAATACATGGCAATAGACAGAAGAACGTTTTTCCAACGAGCAATACCGTAAGCCATTTTCGATGGCAGTACTTTCCGTGCCAAATTGGCCAACTTATCTTCGCTTGGCAGCGAAACAACGTAGGTTGGCGAGCGCTGCAACATGGTGACTTTTGCTGCCTTCTTTGCCATTTCGGGCACCAGTGTCACCGCTGTGGCTCCACTTCCAATGATAACCACCTTCTTATTATCGTAATCTGTTTCGATGTCCCATTTTTGAGGATGCGTTATGATTCCTTCAAACGTTTCGCGGCCCGGAAACTCGGGTGTATAACCATTCTCGTAACTGTAATACCCGCTGCACATAAAGAGAAACTTGCACTTCAGAAGCGTGTTTGGAACGTTGGGATGTGCTGCTATGCTCAGCGTCCAGCACTTATCCGCATCGCTCCACGATGCATCTGTGACCTTATGATCGAATTGTATCTTCTTATCAATCCCGAATTTGGAAGCCGTGTCTTTGATGTATTGCAAAATGGAAGGACCATCTGCAATGGCTTTGGGGTTTACCCATGGATTGAAGGCAAAACCCAGCGTGTACATATCAGAATCTGAACGGATACCGGGATACTTGAAAAGGTCCCACGTTCCTCCCATGGATGAACGACCTTCCAAAACAGTGTAGGTTCTTGATGGACAATCGTGCTGAATATGATACGCAGCCCCAATTCCTGAAAGACCAGCTCCTACAACAACAACATCCAACATTGGGATTTCTCCACCTTGTCTGTTCACTTCCATTTTATCCGTTTTGCTGGTATTTATTGTGCGGTTTTGATTGAATGAACATCAACGACAACCGTGATTCGAAGCTATCAATTAGAATCGGGATTTGGCCCAACGACCAGATTGTCCTTTTATATCATGGCAATAGACCTGGCAAGACCCCAAGCGCGTATCCTGTAGCCAATTCGGCCTTCTGATTTTTTGCCAGAAGTGCAATGTATTTAAGCTGTGTTTCGATGTAGCCCACTTCGCGAGCATTTACCATGAAAAGCGAACTTTCGCCAGAACTGAACTTCTGTCGTTCGCCTTCTAAAAGGCCAGCGTAATCCGAAACCGTGCGTTGATAAAGCATCGCTTGATCGCGTGTTGTATACCAATCGTTGATAGACGAATTGATCTTGTAATTGATGTTTGCCTCCTGATCAGCTATCTGCAGGTCCGCTTCCTGGATCTTTACATTGGCCAAGCGCAAAGCTCCACGCTCTTTCCGTAAGGGAATTGGCATATTGAATTGCAATCCCCATGTATAATTGTTGGGCGAAAGATTGGCGAATGGATTGCTGCCAACTACTTGGTTGATCGCATTGTATTTGAGATCGAGCTGTGGTTTCAATTGCTCGATCTTCATGCGCCTGTCAATCTTAAGCTGTGCAATTTTGAAACGATATTGCTGCAGGTAAGGATGATCGGCAATTAAACTGTCGAGCTTACCCAACGGAGCGTCATCAGCAGACCTTGGAACAACCAATTCCATCCTTTCCGGAACTGTTCCTTCCGATACCTCCAACGGAATCTGACCCCGTTGCCAAAGATATATTCCGAGCAAAGCAGTAGCATTCTTGAAATCGAGCTGTGCCTGCTGTAGACCCAACTGCCGATTCTGAAGCTGAATACCGGCTTCCAAAGTATCAATGGTCGGTTTATCTCCAGCAGCCGCCTGCTGTTTTACCGCACCGAATCGGAATTCTGCCAATTGAATTGCCTGTTCGTATACCTTCAAAACCTGATAGGTCTCAAACCAATACCAATACGCTTTTCCTGCTTCGTACAACAACTCATTCAGCATTAGACGCTGCTCCACAACCGTGCTTTTTTGAAATATCTGAGCTTTCCTTAATTCTGCTCTGCGCTCGTCAATGAAAAGCCCACGACCAACCGGCAGCAAAAGACCTGCATAAATCAAACCTCCGCCAGAAGTACTATTCTCTGGATTGAGAAATTTACCTGCGTTCTGTTCATAGCCCGCATTCACCTCTATTCCGAACCAGGTCGGCACTTTCAGACCAGCATCCACAAGACTATAGTACTGATCTCCTTTAAAGTACTTCTGACCTATGTCGGTACCGATCTTCGGATCAAAACCGCCACGTGCCATTTGTACCGCAGCATCTCCACGCACAAGCTGCAGATCGGCCTGGACAGCCATTGGATGATGCTGACGCACGATGGCATTGAAATCATTGAATGTGAGCGTTTGGCCTTGTACAAAAACCGATGACAAACAGAAGAACAGCGCCCCGAAATAGAAACTACGATACGATCTCATCCTCATTTTCCTTTAGCCGTTTCTGGCTTCGAAATCGGTTTGTAATAATCGGGCGGAAATCCATTTACCTGTCGCCATAGCTCGTACCAGATCGGTACATCTTTCAACAGCATCATATTCAGCGTTCCTGCGCCAACACGCAATGCTTCGGGCCAAGGATGATCGGTTGGATCGGGCGCCACAAGCACACGATACATACCGTTATCGCTAATAAAATTGTCGATGGCAAACACATTTCCGCCATAGGTTCCGTAGCTGGTATTTGGCCAACCAGAAAAGACAATGGCCGGCCATCCATCGAACTGAATACGGACAGGTGCTCCTTTTTCCAAAAGCGGAAGATCGATAGGTTTTACGTACATGGCAACGGCCAGATCGTATTGTGCCGGCATTACACTCACAATGGGTGTTCCTTCTTTCACGGTTTCGCCAATTCCAGATTGAATGGCTTTGGTGATATAACCATCCTGAGGAGCAGTGATGTAATACATTCCTGTACGAACCGAATAGTTCATGTATTGATTCTGGAGTTTGGTGACCACTGCCTCCGCATCGTACATGCTGCTCATGGCTGTGAATTTTTCCGATTCTGCCTTGGCGATATCATCTCTGTATTGCGCCTGTATGGAAATCAATTCCACTTCGGCATTGATCAGTTCGTTTTTGCTGGTAAGTAGTTTATTCTCGCCCGAGATCATTTCGGCCTGTGCCTTTTGCATCGAGTTCTTCTTATTCTCAAGTTCTGTAAGCGATTTCAAACCATTATCATACAGTCCTTTGAAACGCTCGAATTGCGTTTTGGCAATATCGAAATTGACCTTATATGCTTGATAATCCATGCTATCGGCCACAACCTTCAGTTCTGCCTGTTTGTACTTATTCTTGGCCTGTTCCAATTTAAGTGCAGCTGTTTGAACTAAGGCATCAACCTGATTGTCCAAGGCGCGCACTTTATCCATGTACGCATCAACAGACATTTCCTTTGCCTTTAGCTGATCTTGCGTCCGGTTCAATAACTGAGGATCGAAATACTCGTCTTTAACCTCTGAAATAAAAAGAATGGTGTCTCCTTCTGCCACAAAATCGCCTTCTTGAACAAACCATTTTTCAATTCTTCCGCCTATTACGGAGTGAATGGACTGAGGCCGCTGATTAGGCTTTAGCGTGGTCACGTTTCCGCCTGCCCTAATATTCTGTGTCCATGGAACGAACATGAATAATAGGGCAATGGCGAAAAAGGTTCCAACAGTGTTTCGCAATACGTTATCCGAAACCCTGCTTTCGGCTTTATGCAAAGCCGAAAAGCGCTTTCGGTCGATGTATTTATTGATAGATACGTTTGAAATATTGAGCATAACTATCCTCTTATTTATTGTTAAGGATCAATTCCCCGTTCTCCATGAATGCCAATCTATCGACCTTGGTTTTGAAATAGGGATTAGCTGAAATTGCCACAATGCTCCAATCATTATTCTTATCAACCAGAAAGTCGACAATGGCGTTATTCTCAGATTCATCCAAGTGCTCCAAGGCATCTTCTAACAGCAGAAGTTTGGGTTTGTCGGCAATACTTCTTGCTAGAAGCAATTTCTGCATGATACTTTTCGGGAGCTTTCGTCCCTGCGGTTCTATCAGTGTATCAAATCCTTGAGGCAATTCGCTGATGAATTTGTCGAGTTTCAGATTTTCAACTGCCCATTGTACGTTTTCGAAAGTGGCATTCTTGCGCCCCATCGAGATGTTTTCCATAACGGTTCCATCAAACAACTGTTCGTGCGTCAGGCAATCTCCAATTGATGTGCGCAACGAATCCAAATTCAAACTTCCTTTGGCCAAACCATTGTATATCACCGATCCGCTGGACACATCATAAAGTCCGGCCACTATTTGAAGCAGCGTACTTTTTCCTGATCCATTTACGCCTGAGACGATGATTGATTCGCCACTTTTCAAGTGCAGCGAAACGTTTTTCAATATCTGCTTATCTCCATCAGGATAGGTAAAATCGACATTGTTCAACTTGACCTCCATTCCGCAATCCTTCGTTTTGCAAACAGTATCAATGCCTTCCGTCCTTTCAATTTCGAGATCAGTAACCTGCCCAATTTTTTCTAAGGCAGTAAGCACATCATAAATGCTTTCCATGCTCATCACCAACTTTTCTACCGAGGCCATTACCAACAGAATGATGATCTCTGCAGCCACAAACTGACCGATGTTCATCAATTGCTGCATCACAAGAATTCCGCCCATGGCCAATAGTCCTGCAGCAACCACTGCTTTAAAAATGACCATAAGTGAATACTGCTGAACGAGCACTTTGAAATGGCTTTCGCGGGCTTGCAGATAGTTCTCAACTTCCGAATTCATTCTAGTCAGCGGCAATTCCGTTTTGCCTGCCAATTTGAACGTGGTTCCGGTGCGTGCCAATTCCTCTAGCCAGTGCGCTACCTTGTATTTGTATTTCGATTCTTTGAGACTTGTTTCTAAGCCGCGAGCACCAGTAAAACGGAATATGGCATAGACCAGAATGATCAAAATCAAACTGAAAAGGATGAAGAATGGATGATAAAAAGATAAAAGAATGAGTCCGAATACGACCTGCAACACAGCGGTTGAAAAATCGATCAGGATCTTTGGAAGCCCTTTTTGAACCGTCAACGTATCGAAAAATCGATTCATCAATTCAGGCGCATAATGCTTATAGATGGCCTCCATTTTCACTTTAGGAATCCGAAAAGCGAATTCGAAGGCAGAACGGGCAAAGATCTTCTGTTGTAGATTTTCAGTTATTCGAAGTTGTGCTATCTGCAATATTCCTGTTGCTGCCACACCAGCTACAACCACCGACACAAGAACCACCCATGCAGTGCTTACCTCTCCACCCTGTATGAGGTTGATAATTGCTTGAATTCCAAGTGGCAACGAAAGATTGATCAATCCATTAAAAATGGCATAAACGTATAGGTTTTTGATCTCCTTTCGATCAGGAGAGAGCAGTCTCCAAAAACGTTGAATCGGGCTAAGACTGGTTGTCATCGTTATGCTTCAATTGCTTTGAAAACCAATTTCAGGAAGAACTCCGATATCGAATCTTCACCGTCAATCACATCCGTCAATCGTGGCAGGTGTTCGGCAAAATAGCGCTGCAAATGCGCACCTTCGATAACGCTTGACACAAGCATATGCGGATATTGGTAATCTGGGTTGATTTCGATAATGATCTGACATACGCGTGCAACCAATTGCTTGTAATCGAGAAAAAAACCATCCTTGTTCTCATCGTCTACATGCTTATTAAGATAGGCCTTTGAAGATTCGGAAATGATGATCCTATTGAGTTTGACCTCATTTATGTGAGAAAAATCGCTGTCCTGCTCCACCTGCTTCACCAACAGAGACACAGACCTTTGAAGCCGTTCCTTAGGCGAATCGATATTGGCGGTTACCAACATCAGTCTATAATCCATCCATCTCCAATACCAACAGGAAAGATAAATGAGCAAGCGGTGTTTGCTCTCGAAATACCTATAGATGGAAGCTTCTGTAGTGCCGATCTGCTGCGCCAATTTTCGAAAAGTGAAAGCTTCGAATCCGATCTCATCGATCATATCAATCCCTCCTGAAATTATACTCTTACCCAGATCGCTCGATTCTGGGTCTTACAGATAAATGCGGTCATTGACTTTTATACCTATATGTGTAACCATTTCACTTTCGTTTTATTTGGATGCAAAAATAATAGTATTACTTTTGATAAACATAATAGTATTACTTTTGTTTATGCGATTATAACTAATTCACTGTTCGAGATAATTAATCACGTCATGAAACTCAT
Source organism: Flavobacteriales bacterium (assembly GCA_021739695.1). Taxonomy (NCBI): domain Bacteria; kingdom Pseudomonadati; phylum Bacteroidota; class Flavobacteriia; order Flavobacteriales; species Flavobacteriales bacterium. The sequence continues at coordinate 20,453 of JAIPBM010000025.1, forward strand.
TTTTAAGTTCCTGTTCCTCTTTACCGTATGCGCATCTTTAAGCCATTCCAGTTCGGCAAAAAGAAATTCAGACGTGCTTTACGATGCCATAATTGTGCCTGGCTATCCGTTTTACCCTAGCGGAAAAATGAATCCGATTTACAAAGCCAGACTGTATTGGGCTTATCATTTATACAAGACCGGAAGGACTAAGCACATCATTGTTTCCGGAAATGCTGTAAGTTCTCCTTACGTGGAAGCAAAGGTTTATGCGCTTTATCTCGTAGAATTAGGCATAGACCCGGAACATATCATCATTGAAGACAGAGCTGAACACAGCCTTGAGAATGTATTTTATTCGATGGAAATAGCTAAAGCACATGGATTTGAAAAAGTGGCTGTTGTTTCTGATAAGGCTCATTCCATCATGATCAAATACTTGAACCGCAAATTCGATCACGAAATAACGGCCGACTTTATTCCTGCTCGATGGCGATTCGTTATCCTAAACTATTGGAACAAATTTGATCTCGACATAGATCACTCGAAAGCATTTGTAGATGATTTCGTGCACATCTCAGAAAGAAAGACAGAAGAGGAACGCAAACGGGGCACCAGCGGTCACCTTTGGAAGCCCTCAAGCGAAGTTTGCTGGAGTTACGCTTCCGACCTCGTATCAAGCTCTCAATAGTCTTCGTACCAACTGAAGCGTTCTGATACAATTCGATCTTTTTGATCAATCAGATAACTGGAAAAAGCCTCGGCAACTGGAGACAGTTTTTTGGCACTCAACCAAATAAGATTCCATTGAGTTATGAGTGGAAGTCCAGGATGATCAACAATTACCAGATCTCCGTTCTTAAGCTCATTCTTGATTCCAATAAGTGGCATTATCGTGTAACCAAGACCAGCAATTACTGCCTGCTTTACCGCTTCATTAGAAGTTAATTCAACTTTCTTTACAATTGGAATTGCGTTTTCCTTAATGAATTCCTCCATAGAATATCTTGTTGAGGAGCCCAACTCTCGGAACAGAAGTGGAAATTCTGAGAAGATGCTATTCACATCCGTGCCTCTTGCATGAACCTTTGGACTTCCAACAAGAAATAACTTGTTCTGCAGCAATTCAATCCTGTTCAAATTCATTTGTTCAGGAATCATGGATACTAGGGCGAAATCGACCTCGTTGTTTTCGAGACTTTTTATCACCTGCGATTTATTGGTCACATCCATTAACAGATCAACACCTTTATGCGAGTGCATGAAGTCTGAAAGAAAATAAGGCATCACATATTTTCCGGTAGACGCGATAGAGATTTTCAATCTGCCACCGAGTTGGTTCTTGTACTGAATGGTCTTGTAGTTGATCGCCTCTACTTGATTCAAAATATTTTCAGCTGCAACTGCTATTTCCTTCCCAAAATCGGTGACATACAATTTCCTACCAACCACCTCAGTCAAAGGAATGGTGAATTGATCTTGCAACTTTTTGAGTTGAATGGAAACGGCCGGCTGAGTAAGAAAAAGGTCTTCAGAAGCTCTAGTGATGCTTTCGTGCTCTACCACTTTCAAGAACACTTTCAATTGATGCAAAGTGTAATTCATAACTAAATCTAATGTTTTTCATTGCAATATTAAATAATAATTAATGCATTACTCAGCTCAACTTTGCGTGGAAATGAAAAAAGCAATGGAGCTATGACGAACTCAACTGTTAAAACTTACTCACAAGACATGGATGCTACAAAAACTGTTGCTACATCAACTAGAAGATCAGTGTTGCTTTTGATATTCTTCCTCATAGCCGCTTTGGTTGTGGTAATTGACTCCAACCGAAGCGTGTACGCTCAACATCTGGCTTCAGCATTTGCAGTTATAAGTCTGCTCATCGTGCAGAAAGCAGAACAGAATCGTAACAAACAGGACTCTAAATATTAAATAGGAATAAGATGAAAAATCAAACTCACACATTCAAACTCATTGACAGCACCTACTCGGCCTTTGATGCACGAGAGATCATCTCAACCTTGCTTACTGACAAGATTCGGTTTTTGAACGTTCAGATCTTAAGCATACGGGAACGATACGGACATGACACATTTGATTTGGAAAATCGCGTTAAAGAACTTGAAGCTGACAGAGCAAGAATGGTAGACGTATTGACAGCCGCCATTAAGGATGGCTCAATAGTGGACATCTTGAGCGAGGTGCACGTAAGCACTCGAGAATCTGTTCATATAGATTCTTTATGAACACGGATCTATTACTTGACAATCTCACTAATCCTGCACTTCTTTTCTTCTTTTTAGGAGCGATTGCAGTTCAACTAAAAAGCGACCTAGAAATCCCAGGAACTTCTTCCAAGTTTATTTCGCTTTATCTTTTGATTTCCATTGGATTCAAAGGAGGACAAGAATTAGCACACACTCATCTCGGATTAGAGATCTTTTGGGCTGTGATGTTCGGGATAACGCTCGCTTTGGTAGTTCCGATCTACTCTTTCTTCATTTTACGTTCAAAGCTTGGAATAGCAAATGCTGGAGCAATTGCAGCCGCATATGGTTCTGTGAGTGCTGTGACATTCGTAACCAGCATTGCATTTCTAGACACTCAAGAGATCACCTTCAGTGGACACATGGTTGCCGTAATGGCTTTAATGGAAGCCCCATCCATTGCCGTGGGAATTCTATTGATAGCCCTTTTTTCGACAAAAAGGGATGCTGCTGTGTCAGTTCCCTCAGTGATCAAGCATTCGCTAACCAACGGAAGTGTTCTTCTCATTCTTGGAAGTCTTTTGATCGGCTTTCTGACCAACGACCATCAGGCCGAAGGAATAAGGCCATTCACCACAGACATCTTCAAAGGATTTCTTGCTGTTTTTCTATTAGATATGGGAATAACAAGCGGAAAAAAGCTCTCTGCATTTTGGAGCAACGGTTGGTTTCCATTCGCGTTTGCTGTGATCGTTCCTTTATTCAATGGGTGTTTTGTATCTGTAATTAGTCAATTCATCACCCCAAACCCTGGAGACCGCTTTCTGTTTGCAATTCTAGCTGCGAGTGCATCTTATATTGCTGTACCTGCAGCTATGAAGATAGCAGCGCCAAAAGCCAATCTTGGGCTATATCTTCCGATGGCTTTAGCAATCACCTTTCCGCTTAACATCACCATTGGAATGCCATTGTATATGTCTCTGATCAGAATGTGATCAAGATATTCCCATCTGCAAGCTCAGTCTAGATTTACCGTAGCTAGTTGAAAACACGCAGGATGTGTTGCATTCTCTTTAACAAAAGTTAACATGAACAATTTTTGATTTTGGAGCGGGTTTAAGCATCAAACCAACACACCAAGATCATGCTGAAAAAAACCTTTTTATTGCTGATGCTGTCAGTTTCAATATTGGCCTCAGCTCAAGAAAAATCAGTTCGACCTGCAAAACAGGAAACGCTGAAACTCAAGAATCATCACGGTGGTCTCTTTTCGCTTGGAATGCGAACCACCATCAGCACTTTCAACCACGGAAATTGGCAAGATGTGGGAACGGGAGTTGGCGGCCAATTCAGGGTGCAGGTCCACGACCGGATCAACATGGAATTCTTTGCTGATTATCTCACGTCCAAAATTGGGAATTCAGGTCATCGGAACGATGCGCATATCGGCTGGTCGGTGATGTATTATCCACTAAAGGACAAAACCTTCACCCGTTTCATGAAACCATACTTGATCATGGGGCATTGCTTCGACTACAGCAAAGTGGCCGAGAATGCCGATCCCGACAATTCAATGGAAAGATGGAGTGCTGCTATTCAGTTGGGAGCAGGAAATCACTTCAACATCACGGAGCGATTCGACCTCACGTTTGTTGCGCAATACATGTTCCATTTAGGACATCACGTAGAAGCACATGAGACGGAAGGTGTATTCGAAATCCACGACCATGGTGGCGCCAGTCTCGAAGGTCATTTACTATTCACACTTGGTATTAACTATAAAATCGCTGACCTATGGTAACCAGAGCCTCCCTCCTATTATTGCTTGTGAGTACACTTGCATTTGGACAGAAAAAGAACCGTCCGGAACTTACAGGACCAGACATCATCCGAAAAGGACTGGTTCGTGCACAGATGACCATTTCCCCCGGTTGGACCATTGCTGATGGCAACACCAACATCTACCTACAAGGAGATATGGAATATCATCTTCAAGATCGGATTTCGCTCAAAGGTGATGTCTCTTACTTCATCGACTCGCAGGAAAATGGATACCTGAAACACAATCACAGTTTGTTTTTCGGGGCTCAATATCACTTTCCTGTAAAACGCTTCGATCCGTATATCGGCTTCCATCCAGGCATCAGCCTAATTCAGGTTAAAAATCCTGATCAAGGAACGCCCGAGATTCCCGTTGCCTACTCCGTGTCAAACTTCAAAGCTTCACCCGCAATTTCGGTAGCAACGGGATTCAACTTCTATGTATGGAGATACATCCATTTCATGGCCAATCTGAAGTACGTCCACGCTTCACATCCAACAGAATGGGGCACCAATTATGCCTTAGATGAATTCAGAATCTCATTCGGATTGGGTTGGAATGTGAACATGATAAGGCGTAAATCTTAATGCGGCAAGCAGGACGTTCGGGGTTTGTCAAGCACAGACCCCGGACACTCTTTTTACATCGCAACATTTCCATTAATTTTCGGTTTCTATCCTCATGAAATCCATGATCAAGTTCATTTATTATAATGTGATCATCGCCCTTGTGGTTGCGGTGGCTTCGTGTGGCAGCACTAGAACTGCTTTTGAAAAAGTTAGACCTCAGATGCCGTTTGATGCGGTCATAGTTCCGGGTGTTCCCTTCGATACTGCTTGGAGCGACATCATGCGCCTGAGAGTGCTTTGGAGCTATCATTTGTACAACCAAGGACTGACAAAAAACATCATATTCTCTGGCAGTGCAGTTTATACGCCTTATGTGGAATCGCGAATCATGGCAGAATACGCGATGAAATTGGGCGTTCCGGCCGAACACATTTTCACTGAAGAACGTGCCGAGCACAGCACCGAGAACATTTTTTATTCGTACTACATGGCCAAGGATCTAGGCTTCGAGAAAATTGCAGTTGCCACCGATCCATTTCAATCGAAGATGGTAAAGTCCTTCGCGAAGCGCAAAAAGCTAGATGTAGCGTACGTGCCGACCATTTTCGATACGATTCATGCCTATTACCCAGACATCCAAATTACCATTGATCCAACCAAAGCTGAAGTTGACAATTTCACTGCATTGCCAGAACGCGAAGGATTTTGGAAGCGATTTGCTGGAACGATGGGAAAGAATCTTAAATATCGACCAGAAGAAATCACTGATGCTTCTATGAAGCTGCACTGATTTTATCTAGTTGGAATATTAAATATCCATCTTTCTGCGGCAAGCTAAACTGAGGAGCTTGTCTTCTAAATTACGTTTTTCACGTAGTGCTAGTGGTAGCTTCATGGCATATCTCGAAAGGTATGTTGAAGCGAACAGTCAGGTCCGATTTTGGAGAAGTCTCCATCCGTCAGGAAGGCGTTACCTTGGCTAAGGTCGCACATAACGTAGAGATAGACCTGAATCGAGCTAAGACGTACCATTCTCTATTAGAATATCTTTCGAAAGGCGTTGAACATTGCAGCGTCATTGACCTTTCTGGTATTTCATCCATTACAGAAGAAGCGAGAAAATATCTTCAAGATGTAAGTTCAGCTTGGGGAAAGACAATAGCCGTAGCTATTGTGACTGACTCTTTCACAGCAAGAACCATCGCAGGATTCTTCCTTTCGACCAATAAACCTTCCTATCCTGTCAAGGTTTTTACCAATACACTGGATGCACAGAATTGGGCACGTAACGAATATTTGAAGTTCGTTACTAAGGTGGCCTCTTAATCAACAATTTCCTACAGTTGAACAGATTACGTGTCGTTTGTCGACACATTACGTATTTCACGTATTTTGATCAGTATTTGAATTTGTTTTCAAATGTAAAATAGGACACATTATCTACGCATTTCTCGTAACCAAGAAGCCAAACAACCGTTATTGTCTTCAACCTAAGAACCATAAAGGTTGAGAACCTCCAAACACATCCAAAAGATATTTACCTACCTGAGCCTACTGGCTCTGGCGGTATCTGCTTTGTGCGGTGACAGCGTTCTTGCTCAGGAATTGACCATTTCTGCCAAATTGAGTTCTGCGGTCAGCGATGTAGACACAAAAATCATTCTTATGAAGGATTCGATAGTTGTACAATCATACAATACATCCAAGAAACGAATCAAACTATCCGTTGAGTTCAATCATGATTACACGATCCTATTCGAGAAGAAAGGCTGTTCAGAAAAGAGTATTCATGTATCAACGAAAGAGGTTCCAAAACACATGCAATATGAGCTTCTAGACTTTGGGTTCGAAGTTCAATTGGAACCAAATCCAGAACCGGCAAAAATTCAAACTGACTCGTTGGTTGCCACTTGGCGTTATCATTCAGATTTTGGAGAATTCGTTTTTGATAAGCTCAACGATGACAAACTACTTCAGCAAAACGAAGTAAGCGTGGAAATCCTTGATCTGCTCGAAATCAATTGATAATCTGACTGTCAGAAATTAATTGCTGCGTTTATTTAAAATTCTAAAACGGTTGTTGGATCAGCTCGAGTGACTCAAAAAATTGGAGCATTTCATAGTGCCCTATTTCCCAAGCGTAGCAGCCAAATAGACATCCATCTGGTTGAAATCCATACCAGATATCAACTTACCATCAGGAGTTATTAGAAACTTAGCTGGAATATTAGCGACACCATATTCGCGCGCAATCGTTGAACCGAGAACGAATGGAGTCTCCTCTACGATCTGATACTTCCAGTCAAAACCAGCCTTTTCTGCAACGGTCCTCCATCTTCTGTCATTCTTCTCTAATGCAACAGTCACAATCGTTACCTGCGTTCCATATTTATGATGTACGGCCATAAGTTTAGGAAAGTCTCCAATGCATGGACCGCACCACGAGGCCCAAAAATCGAGAATAACGTATTGCCCTTTGAGACCTGACAATTTGAATGCTGAACCATCGATCAATGTGGCTTCAAAATCTGGTGCTGTGTCATCCGTTGGTGTGGCATTGCAACTGGCCAAAAGAATAGCAACTGAAAGGGAAACGAAGTATTTTTTCATCTTGACAAACCTACTGAGGAATCAACATCAGTATGACTAAGAAGTTCTAATACTGAACTGGCCAAATTCCATTTCGACAAACGGCATGAGCGAAACAACCTTATGCACCTATCTTTAGGAAAGGAAAAGGAATTGCATCATGGAATTTTTAGCACTACAGGAATTCAAGTTCAGAGCTTGGAGCCAGCAACAGGCAGAAAGGTTTGTTGCCCACATACCCGACCTATTGGTATTAGATGCCGATTATCATAGATGGTCAGATTCAAGTTTGGACGTAATTGTTACGCTGCAAGTGAACGCGAGCATCGAACAATTGGAAACAATCCTGAACGGAATGAAGGACGTGGAAATCATCAAAAAGACAATTGGTTTAAGCAAAGGCTTTAAACCATTCAAAGAGAACTAACTCCCCAAGTCCACTTTTTTAAGCACTTCCGGTGGATGCATGGTTCCGAACACACGGTCCCAAAAGATCGTGCTGAGTCCAAATCCACTGTTCGGTTCGCGATAATGGTGAAGCAAATGGCTTCGTTTTATCTGCTGAAACCAACGATTCTTGAAATTGAAGAAGTGCGATGCAAAATGCATCAGGTCGTAAACCATGTAGCCAAACACAAAGCCTGCAAAGAAACCTGCAGTTAATCCTTTGTCTTGGATGAGCCCGTAAAAACTCCAGTAAAACAGAAATGCAAGCGAAAGATTAATCGCAGGCGGCATCACCAATCTTAAGGAATCGTTCGGGAAATCGTGATGGATTCCATGAGCGATGTAGTGGATCTTCTTCCCTATTTCGGTCGTAAACTCCTTATGAAAAAAAAAGCGATGAATGCAGTATTCCATCAAGGTCCAAAAAAAGTATCCAGCAAAGAACAGGCCTGCAACTGTAAGTAAATCTACCTCGAACATAAATGCCGATCGGTAGACGAAATAGACCGTAATAGGCACAAAAAGAATTGGAACCGAAGAGAAATGGATACGGGAAAAGAAATCGAGAATCGGATTCTCGAACATCTTAGGAGACTCATTCCGGTTAGATACGAATAGTCGTTTGTTTGACATGCGGCAAAGGTATGAACTCGATTGAGAGAGCACAAAGAAAAAGCCCTGTTCAGAACGAATCTGAACAGGACTTCTCAACATATATGGACAACCTTAGAATTGGTTGTTGAGGTACTTCGGTCCCTTGTCTGAAGGACGGATATCGGTCGTGGTCTTAGTAAGCTCAATTCGAATGCGCTCATTGCCGAATAGCTGCTCAATCACAACGGTCTCTCCCATGGCTGCATCCATCTTGTAGTTTCCGCGTTCTTCATAAAAACCATTCGGATTACAAATGAGCATGAGGTAGGTATCTGCTCCTGCCAAGCCTACTTCTCCGTTGGATCCACCTGGTCCTCCAGCATTTCTGAAAATGCGGTAAGTACCATACCAGTATTCATAAGGATTGATGAAATATTCGAATTCGAACGCTCCAGCATTCGTGGGATAAAATGAGCCCAAAATCGGATTGGTAGGAATGCTCGGGTTATTATCCCAATAACTGTATGGCATGGCATAGTCGTAATCGACACCGAAATAAGCGGCACCAGCCGGACCATTTGGACCTGGCATAGGATCGACCACAAATACACAGCTCGAAAGTGTAAGAGATAATCCACTTAGGATCAACAGGAGGGAATTAAGTCGGCTCTTCATGACATTTGGTTTTTGGTGTTATCCAACAAAACCAAACGTTGTGCCACTTTAATCAGACCGCCATTAATAAACTGATTATCAAATACTTAAAGTTTTTATTCGCAATATCGTTTAATGATATTGTAGGAATCGGTCAACCCCAATTCACCTGCCAGACTAAGGTCTTCGCAACCTTTCGAGATCTTACCAAGCATGATCCGAATGAGTCCACGATTGTAATTGGCTTCAATGAAATTTCCACCAGATGATGCTGCCAACCCGAACTGGCTTTCTGCTTCTTCATAACGTTCAGCAGTAGCCAGAAGATATCCTAAATTGAAGTAGGCAAAGCGCATTTCCTTATCGAGTTCAATCACTTTCCGATAATCTGATTCTGCCTTGGAAAGCAGCAATTCCGTCTTTGCCTGATAGGCAGAATCGATCACATCGAGCATCCCGACCATCTCATCAAATTGCTCTTGATGCTGCTCCAATTCCATCTGCAACAAACACGCACGTGCAAAATAGCAGGCCACTTGCTGTCCGTCAGACTTCAAGCAATCATCCAACTTGCGGTAAGCAGATTCAAAATCGCCTGCTAATGCATACAATGGTGCCAACTTTATCATTTGATCCGCATTGATGCTTGGTAGTTCGGAAAGCCGCTTCAATGCTTCTTTGGCCTCTTTCGTCTTCTGTTCCCTAACGGTGATGAATGCAATGACCCCAGTGTTGTAAAACGGACGATCGAAACCATCGTAAACTGCAATGTTCCTATCGGTTTCCGGAAAAGCGGAAATGCGATAAAACGGCAACAGTCTGATATCGACTTTCTGATGCTGAACCTTGCCAACCTCTTGCTTTATCGGTTCAAAATCACCCTTCAATTCAGTTAGTTTCTTCAATTTGATGTTCTGCTCATATTTCACTTCATCATCTGAAATGGCCAGCATTTGCTTGATCTTGTTCAAATCATCTACAGCTGCATCAAACTTTGCTCGGTCTTTTAAGATCCTATACACTTCTATTTGATTCTCATGCGCCTCAATAAATTCTGGAAAGAGTTCAATCGCCTTGTTGAAATCGACCAAAGCAGATGAATATTCTTTCCTGTTGAATTTGAGATTTCCACGATTATAGTAACCAAGAATATTATTCGGATTCAGCTGAACGACACGGTCATAATCTGCCATAGCATCTCCAAAACGCTTCATATCAGATAAAACCATCGCTCTATTGAAATACACCACTGCATTGTCAGGATGTTGTTTAAGCACCGAATTGAAATCCTTCAATGCTTGGTCGTATCTACCCATTTCCGAATGCGCTACTCCGCGATGAAAAACCGGAAGCGCATTTTCAGGTTCTAGTTTCATGGCCTTTTCAAAATCTTTGATGGCCGTGTCGAACTCCTGCAGTTTAGACCGCGCAATTCCTCGATGCAAATAAGGTCGCATACTGGTTGAATCCATTTTAATGGCGCGTTCAAAATCTTCGATGGCAACCATATACATTTCCAATCCAGCCTTTGCTTCTCCTCTGATCAAATAGGTGAAATTATCATCCTTTTTCAGGTCGATCACTTTATTGCAATCGCTGATCACATCCACATATCTATCCAATTGAAGACTGGCCAAGGCTCTATTTGAATAAACGCGCCAATCCTCATCATTCAGCTTTATCGACTGGTTGTAATCTGCAAAAGCGTCCTTGTAATTCAGTTGTTGGCTTCTGCAAACACCACGGTATAAAAAGGCTTCGTGATTCTTTGGATTCAATTCTATGGCCTTACCGAAATCCTTTTCGCCACCTATAAAATCTTCTAACTCGTACTTGGCAATTCCTCGCAGAAAATAAGCTTCTGAGTTAAAGCTGCTTTGCTGAATGGAAAGATTGAGCAGCTCGATGGCCGCGGCATAACGTCCTTTGCTGATCTCGTATCTGCCTTGACTTGTGTAATTGCCACGCACTTGGGCAAATGCCAACTGACAGGTAATTAAAAGCACAAGTCCAATTATAAATCCTCTCATCAGCAACTACAACCGTTTTCCGACCTCAAAAAACGCGAACGGTTTAATGTACAATAGATTATATTGAAAATTGTTTCTAACAAAAAAGGCCGCTAATAGCGGCCTTTTTGTAAAATCTTGGATCATTATCTGATCACTTCCAATCTTCTTACCAGTTGACCATTTTCGGTCAATATCCGCATTTGGTAAATTCCATTAGAAACAGTGCCAAGATCGAGGTTGATGGTCTGTTTTCCAGTTGCCATCTGACCATAGTTCTTGCTGAACACCATCGATCCAACCAAATTGAAAACTTCCATTCTGATCTCTGTCGATGATGCTAATTCCAAATCAACCCGAACGTTTCCAGCGCTAGGATTCGGATACATGGCCAATTGAGCAACTTCAGTTTCATCAATTCCGCTTTGAGCGCCACCTACTATCTCCCAAACTTCCAAGTCGTCCAGCGCACCTTCCACGAGGCTTCCACCGTCAAGATCTTGTCCTAAACGTGTACTGTCTGAAGCAATGAACTTCACTCTCACGTTCTCTGTCAGATCAACATAATCCTGAACACGGAATGCGACTCTTCTGAAGCTTGGATCAGAAACCTTTGTATTCTCAACAAAAACCCAATCTGTTCCATTGTCGGTTACAAGTACTTGCCACCAATCAGCTCCTGGATTTGCTCCTGAAGGAGGACTGTTTGTGTAATACCTCCAATAAGAAATGGCCGGATTGGTGTAAACCGAAAGATCGAATTCTGGCGTCATCAATGTAGTATGACCTCCATCTACATCGTTATCTCCAAGAGCTGCAGAAGTATTGGAGGCATTTCCGGTTACAGCGCAGGCAAAGTTTCCTGTTCCAGGCGTGTGATCCGTATCTGTTTGAACCATGACACCATCATCAGAGAACGATCCCATTGGTGCATCAATTGTCCAGGTTCCAGTGGTATTGTTATCTGAAGAAAGACCTTCTTGCCAATCGTTATCTTGGAAATTGTCAAAATCTTCAATTCGGTTCTGATCAAAACCGACCATGATGTAGTAAGGAACATTAGGCTGATCAAGATTTGCCGCAAATGGATTGATATTGGCTAATGTTCCATTCAAGTTCTGCAAAGCGACATAATACGCAACCACTGTTCCATTGGCTTGAGCTGGAATATCAGCAGAAAAAGCATTACCACCTTGATTGGTCATGTTTACTGTATTCCAAGTTGCTTCAGCGTTTATACGGTATGCGACAATGGCATCACTAAGCGCCCATGGATAATCGTTGATCACGGTCATGTCAACGTTTATCGCTGCATCATCATGCTGATCAATTGGCGTGTGGTTAAGTGTGGCATTGGAAAGCAATGTGATTCCGTGAGCATCAAACGCATTGATGATGTCAAGGTCGTTAGGTGTTCCGTTCGTAATATCATTGTCACCTCCGTTTGCAGGAGAATCATCTACCTGTAATGCTTCCACAAGTATATCAACGTAAACTTCTCCTTCATTGCCATCCAAACCAGTAATAACAGCATCGAAAGTTGCCGAATACAGATCCATCATCTGCTGTAGATTGCCAAAATTCTGAGCCAGATCCCACCAAGCTCCGGCAATGATCTCTCCGTCTGAGTGCACTTCGCCAACAAGATCTTGAGGATAAACCTTTGGGTCAATGTCATATCTGCGGATGTGATCGTTAGGCAAACTTTGGCTGTTGCCAACTCCCAGAACAGGATTATCAGTTATTCCCAAGGCCCATAGGTCAGCATAACCTTCGCCCATTGCTCCGTTCAGAAAAAATCCACCTTGAGATTGATAATACTTATCATTTATACCATGTCCATACTCATGATAAACTACATCAGCCACCAACGCGAACGAGTTGCAGCCAGCGCCAGACTGATAGAAATTGATGGATGAACCATCGTAAAATGCATTGCAAGTTCCAGCCACATCAATATTGGTTGGAAGCGCATTATCCATCGCTGTGAAACTTGGGAATTTGGTCTTCATGTAATCGTGAACAATATTCACGTGGTAGTAGGCAGATGATTCGCGCGAATTGGCATTCGTACCCCAATCAATGTTATTAGCTCCGGTGGTCAATACCGTAGTGAAACTTGGGGTAGTTCCGTTGGTAAAAACCTGAGACCATAATCCTTTCAATCTGAACGTGGCACTGGCCTCATTCAATCCCACAAATGTTCCATTCTGATCGGTGTAAACGGTGCTACCTCCTTGCGTGATCTCTAGGTTTGGCAACAGCGAATTGGTCTCCGTATCGTAGGGCTGCGTAAGGCTGATATCATCTGTAACCGAAACGGAGGCTGCCGCTGGTGGTTCGCTAGCACAATGCGAAACCAGATTCTTGCGCATCCAAATCTTTCCATCCACCGCATCCACGTAAGTAAGATATCGGGCAGGAACTTTATCCTCATCAATAGTTTGAACGGTTACCTGATACACTGGTCTGAAAACGGTTCGTTTTCGGGTGTATTCTGGCACAGGCAAAATCTTCACATCGGAGTTCGCTTCAACGGTTACTATTTCTTCAGCTATTCCAGCAATGGCTACAGCTGAGGCTTGAGAAGGATCTAAACTCACATTATCAAAAGCAATATGATCAAACACATCTGATTGAAATCCAAGCACTTTTCCATCTAACGAAATCCGAACGGATATCCGTGCGTTCAGCACTTCCTTTCCAGCATGTACCTGACGAAAGAAAACGTGTTCTGCATGGGCGTTTGATGTGCTACTTACAAACTCCAGCTCATTTGTTGGAACTCCAAATCCGGACAGATGATGTTCAATAAAATATGTAGCTCTATCTATTGCATTCATACCAGGAACAACTATCGGTTTTCCGAATGCTTTGTGTGGTTTGTCATTTGCTTCGTTGAAATGCACGTACCATGCGCCATTATTAATCAAGAAATTCTGCCAATTAGGCTGATTTCTAAGCAAAAACTGATATTGATCATTAAAAACCCGCTTGGATTCTTTCACAAGTCTAACTTCATTCGGATCTTTCTTACCGTGGACATCATTGGATGCCTGAGAAGTAAATGCAAAAAATGCTAATGCAACGAGGAGGGATGATTTCATAGATTTGGATTAATGGATTACAATAATATGGATATTCAGTCTGTAAAATGTCGTAGGATATTCACACCGCGTGACAGCAGAAGACCAATAAATTCTTTTGGAGCTATTCAAACATCAATTTAGTTGTGGCACCAAATGATCATCATTAAGAAAACCGCCAATTTGATGTCATCGAAAACCATTTAGTAAAGTATTATCAGCCCCATCTGACCAAAATTATGTATTGGCATTTTATGCCTAAAATGCGGTTTTAATCCTTTTTTAATACGAAAATCACGTAGCTGTTATCGGTATTACTATTTTTGACTCGCGTCTCTCTAAACTATTACAGATGTCTCACGTTCAGCATAAACCAATATGAAAAGACTTTTTATCGTTATCTCGGCTTTCGCAGTATCATCTTTTATGGCAAAAGCACAACAAGGAATGGGCGTTGGAAACAACAATCCTTTAGAAATGCTGGATGTGACTGGTGCTATCAAGATTGGCACGAACATCAATACAAATGATGGAACTATACGTTGGACTGGAAGCGACTTTGAAGGACGTAAGTCTGGATCTTGGGTTTCCCTTACTTCTGCAGGTAATTCTGGTACGGTTACAAGTGTAGGTGTTACCACAGTCAATGGGGTTTCAGGCACCGTTTCAAATCCAACAACTACACCTTCTATTTCTTTAACATTAGGTGCCATTACACCTACAAGCATTGCAGCTTCAGGAACCGTTACAGGGTCAAATTTATCTGGTTCAAGTAGTGGAACTAATACCGGAGACCAAACCATTTCGCTTACAGGTCCAGTTACTGGAAGTGGCACTGGCAGTTTTGCAACTACTATTACCAATAGTGCTGTTACCTATTCAAAAATTCAGAACGTTGCGGCATCGCGGCTTCTAGGAAACCCTAGTGGATCCGCGGCTGCACCTTCCGAAATTTCTTTAGGCAGTGGCTTGTCTTTTAGCGGAACATCTCTTACGGTCACTGGTTTTGTCACATCTGTAACTGCTGACAACGGTCTAACGCAGGGTGGGACAGCAGCAGCTCCGACAATCAAACTGGGTGGAGCGCTCACTCAAACAAACACAACCATCACACAGGACGGGGCTGAAACTCTGATTATCGCCAATAACAGTACTGCAAGTACTGTTATCGACCTTCAAAACACAGGTGATTTTGAAGTTAAAGATAACGGTGGTGTTTTATCTGCTCTGATTGTTAAAGACGATGGGAATGTTGGTGTTGGAACGAACGTGCCAACTCAAAAATTACAGGTTGATGTCAATAACAACGGATTCAATATCCCACTGTTTGTTAAAAACAGAAATGGTTCTGTTGGGTCTGCAAATGGCGTTGGAATAGGATTCAACAGTGAAAGTAGTGCGAACGGGGATTGGATTAAAGCAGCCATTTACCACGAGCGCACCACCAATTTTGGCGTTGGAAAATTGCACTTTCTTCTTAATAGCACTGGGGACGGAAGTAGTGTTTCAGGTGCAAATATTGGTACAGAGGCAAAACTTACCATTCAACCAGACGGAAATGTAGGTATTGGAACGACTGGGCCAACGGCAAAACTGGTTGTGAATGGTTCTGGAGCCATGTGGAATCATAATGAACTGAAATTCTATGATGACGCAGGAACAACTGTCCGAGGCACAATTGGGCAATATGCTTCAAACTCTGATATGGTGATGGCTTCTAATGTGAATAATGCATGGTTGAGAATAGGTGCCAACAACAGCAATATTGCTTTTATGCCTGATAATACATATGCTGGCGGAAGTAGCCCGGCTGTGGTCATTAGTGCAAATAAGCGAATGGGTATTGGAACCACGGTTCCGATTGCCCCTTTACACGTAGAATCGCAGACAACAGCTGGAAATGAGGCCTCCTACGGTAATTTCTGGTACTATGCTGGCGGTGGTTATGCTGGTGGCGCATGTTGCGGAGGCAACGTTGCCGGGGTATCCATTCACGCTAGCGGCAGGGTAATGGCCAGTGAATTTGACGCTTTTTCAGATGCCCGTATTAAAAACATCATTGGGGTTTCAAATAACCAAGAAGACCTGCAAACATTGCTAAATATTGAAATCACCGACTACAAAATGAAGGATGCGCTTAAGGGAGACAAAACCTTTAAGAAAGTGATCGCTCAACAAGTGAAAACCGTTTACCCTCAGGCCACTAGTACCATTACTGAAGTGGTTCCGGACGTTTACCAAATGGCTACGATCAACAACGGAATGATCAACCTTTCAACTGATATGAAAGTAGGAGATAAAGTGAAATTGATTTTTGAGGAAGGAAATGAAATGGTTGAAGTTGTTTCAACATCAGAAGGAAGTTTCACGGTTAATTCAGAAAGATCTGGAGACGTGTTCGTTTACGGAAGAGAAGTGAACGATTTCCACGTAGTTGATTATGAAGCCATTGCGATGCTAAATGTTTCTGCCACGCAAGAATTGTTCAAACTGATTCAACAACTTCAAAAGGAGAACACAGAGATCAAAACAGAGCTGAAAGGATACGCTTCGTTGCAATCAGATATTGAAAGATTGAAGGAAGCTTTGGGAATTGATGCGCAATCAAGTATCAACAAATAAGGCTATTATTTTAACTTAAGATAATTCCTTGACACTTGATTGACTCTAGTTTTGAAATCCATGACACTGCCCTATGAAACATACTGATTCTCCAATTTTCGGAAGCATACTACATGGCATGAAACTGACACTTTCCTTCGGAATATTGTTCGCTTCTACAGCCACAGCTCAGGTCACAAACGAAGTATCCGTTTATGTAAAATCAGGAACGGATGTGTACGTAACGGGCACAATGACAAACACATCTACTGGAATTTTCACTGTTGAATCTGATGGCCTGCTTACAGTTGGAAGTACATTGGTCAATAACGGAAGCATGACCTTCAACAATAGTGCTTCTTTAATGAGAGGTTCTGCTGGAAGTGACGGAACTGGAAGTGGAACATATTACGTTAAACGACAAGGCAGTAACAGTGGTTCGGTTTACAATTATTGGAGTTCGCCAATGACCAGTTTCTCAGGTGTTCCTGGAAACAATCCTTATCTCTATGATTCTGACGAAAGCACGCAAACATATACAGATGACCAACCCGCAGATCCAGGTTGGTTCTCGTACAACGGCCTGATGACGCCCGGAAAAGGATACATTGGACGTGGTGCCGGTTTAACCACATTCAGTGGCAATGTCAACAATGGCAATGTCAATTTTCCAATGATATATCATGCCTATTCTCCAGGCAATACCGCAGCCGGAACTCCATTTAATCTTTGTGGCAATCCTTATCCTTCAGCTATCAGTTGTGCATCATTGGTTGCGGCCAACACGGATGTGAATGGCTCTATCTATTTCTGGGATGACGACCTTAGTGGCGGAAGTGGTTACAGTTCTACAGACTATGCGATCTGGAATGGTACTGGTTCTCTTGGAACAGGTTCAGGTTCGGCTGGTGCACCTAACGGATATATTTCTTCGGGGCAGGCCTTCATGATTCGGGCACTGAATGGTTCAGCCGTTTTGAACTTCACCAACGCCATGCGAGTTGGGCATTTCAACACTCAATTCTTTAAAACTGAATCTGCTGACGCAAAACTCTGGTTCAGTATAGAGGGGTTGGATTATTTCAATCAGATTTTGATCGGAGTTTTGGAAGATGCTACAGATGGAGAAGATCGATTATATGATGCGGTTAAGATCCGTGGTAATTCCAATATTTCTCTTGCGGCAATTGACAATGGAACTGACTATGCCATCTTAGCTTTTCCCCCACCAACTGAAGGTAAAATAATTCCTCTAAGTGTGCTGATCACAGAAAGCGGCACCTATAGGTTCAAAGCCAATACAATGGAAAACTTTGCTGGCATGGATGTATATTTCGTGGACACCCAGACCGGAGAGCAAGTGCTTCTTCAGGAAGGAACAGAAATTTCTCTTCAGATTGATCCTGCATTATACGAAGACAGATTCTATTTGAATTTTGGCCAATCAGGAATGGTGACTGGAATTTCTGAAGAATCCGCAGGACTTAATATCTACTCCTTTGGTGAAAATCTTTACATCTCTTCGTTAGCAGACGGCAACGCTGAATTTGAATTGTTTGACGTAGGAGGAAGGGCAATTATGCAAATGGCCAACATCGGACTTAATCGAACAGTTCATACCATTTCTTTGAATGGAATAAGTACTGGAATATATTTGGCACATGTAAAATTCAATGGCCATTTCTACGTGCAGAAAATTGTAAGACCATGAAAAGTATGAATAAGAGACTCGTTTTTATGATTCTTGCTTGTGTATTTGTGGTCATGTCCGTACACGTTTCTGCACAAACTCCTCCACCTAGTGGACCTGTTAACAGTTCTGCTCCTTTAGATGCCTTAGCAGGTGTGCTGCTCATCATCGGAGCTGCTACAGGTGGATGGAACTTAAGGAAGAAGGCAAAATAGGTTTAATTCATGCTTCAAAACTTTCCAAGATTCTACACTGGAGTTGAGGATCGAGAAGCGCACCTACTGAAGTTGTTGTACTCAGCAACTTATTTCGCATTCACCTTTATTCTAGTATCCTACGTAAGTCATGCTTTTAGCACCGCTAACGCTTGGGATGTTGGTTACCGACCGAATTTCAGCTATGATGGAATGGACGACCTTCGAGGCACCACAGGTTGGACCCCGTTCAGGATCGGCTGGGTTTACTTAGCTCCGCCAATTTGGGGATTAGCAATCAGCATTTTCGCGCTAATCTGTTTCCGATTTATTGACGGACGACAGGCGCACCTTAGAACAATCCTTTTTTGGCTTGCCGTAAACGGGTACTTATTATACTTCTCATACATTATAAGTGGCCTGCTTTCTGGAATGGATTATGGATCACCACTGTTTTCAGGATTTGTTGGTTTTTACAGCTGGTTAGATTGGGAAAAGCCTAAGGTCATTGGAGTTGTTATCATTCAGCTTATCATTTCTATTCCGTTCGCTCTTCTCTTTTCAAAAGGGGTTCTTCAACTCAATTATTCTCGACTTTTGGCTGCCAAAAACAATGGAAAACCAGTCATTTTTCTTCATGTTTTCATCATACCAATTGCCATTGGCGCTGTCCTCATAGCACTAAGCACATTTCCAATGGATCTTGGTCTTCAGGTAATACGGTTGCTAAGTTTTCTACCAGTGGTCATTGTAGTTTTCCTCGGATTGGGATTACATAAAGCGAAGCACATCAGTATTGTTAAAGGCGGTTTACGCAACGTTTCAATAGCCGGTGCTATTGTTTTGGTCAGTCTATTGTTGTTATCTCGTTTCGGACTTCAAGTTTCCGTTCAACCTTTCTGGTGATCCAGAGAAAAGAACGTACAGCCTTCTGCGAGTCTGTCTTTCAGACATTATCTTAGCCCACCAATGGAATCTCTTAAAAAGTACCTCAATCATCGCGCTTTTGTAGTGCTGTATTTGTTTTTATTGACCATTCTGTTCTACAAAACGTACGACAGGGTATTCGACAAAAAGGTTCACCTCGGTGGAGACAATGCTGGATATTACATTCTAGGCAAAGCTTTGGCGCATGGCGATGGATATCGATCCATTCACACGAAAGACCAAGTACCGGCCAATCACTTCCCACCCGGATATCCAGTAATGATTGCTGCTGTGATGAAAACCTTTTCAGGAAAGATCACTACAATCAAAACGGCCAATGGATTTTACATGTGGGCTGCATTGATGGTGCTATTTTTCCTATTCCGTGCGCTTACTCGAAACATTCATCTTTCGTTCATAGCCTGCCTTTTGGCAGCCTATAACTTCCACTTACTGGAATACAGCACCATCATGATGAGTGAGATTCCTTTCGTACTCTTCTCTGCCATAAGTCTGTTGCTTTTCGTACTTACAGATTTCGAGAAAACGTTCTTCAAGAACTGGAAATTCATTCTTTTCATCCTTGTCCTTGTATTTGCGTTCTACATACGCACACTGGGCATTTCGCTGTTCCTATCGTTCATGCTCATACTGCTCATTCAGAAACGATGGAAGTATGCTGGTTTCTTGGCTTTTGGGTTCATTCTGCTCGTATCGCCATGGCAGATTCGAAGTCATAATCTTGGAGGAAACTCCTATGTGAATCAGCTTACCCGAAAAAACCCATATCGGCCTGAGTTGGGTCCAATGGAATTGGCAGATTGGCCAGAGCGAGTAACGATGAATGCCAAACGGTATTTTACGCTAGAGATCACCAATGGAGTGCTTCCCTTTGAGACCATCGACTACAAGCAATGCGTGACACAATTAAAGCGAGAAGCTGGAACACTAGAAATTGACTCTACCGCCACCCAAGCACAGACGCCTCCTAAGGAATTGACCTTGGCAGAGAAACAAGAAGATGCCGCTAAAAGAGGTATGCCTGGTGCAAAAGTGGAAATTACCACCAACGATTACCTTCTTGCCATTTTACTTCTAGTGCTTATGGCCATTGGATTGGCCAGAATGAAGGATCACCGAATACTCATTGGGCTTTATCTGGCTGGAACATTTGCCATTGTTTTCTTATGGCCTGAGGCTTGGTTTGGAATACGGTTCATGTTACCGTTGGTTCCTATTCTTATCATGCTCGCTCTATTCGGGTTAACACAGATTCCTGATCTGATTGCTGAACGAACCAAAAAAGACCAACCATGGCTTTTGTCAATCCTCATTCCTTTGGTCGTTTTCTTCGCCATGCAAAGCAAATTGGACAATCGTGTGGATGAACTTGAAAAACGGGCGAAGGGTATTTACATCAACAAGTTCAAGAACTACTTTGACATTGCCACTTGGTCTAATAATAACTTGCCTCGCGAAGCAGTTGTAGCCTGCCGAAAAGGGCAATTGTTTTATTTGTATGCCAGCCGCTGGGTTACGGGCTACAAAAACACGCTCGACAAAGAAGAATTGATTGAGAATTTACACGAAAAAGGAGTAACGCATGTGGTATTGGACCAACTTGGCTATGCTTCAACTTCGCGCTACCTCTACCCTGCCATCAAAAAGTATCCTGGAAAATTCAAGGTCATTTACCAATTGAAAGAACCAGACACCTATTTAATGCAGTTCAATTATGACCTTGACTACACTGGCGAGTGGAAAGATGATAAAAAGGATGGTCATGGAGTTTTCCGATGGGAAAATGGAATGAGTTATGAAGGCGAATGGAAGGAGAACAAACGTACAGGACACGGAACCTTCTCTTGGCCAAATAAGCAGGTGTTTGAAGGTGAATGGACGGAGGACAGACGCAACGGCCCAGGAATTCTGACGATGCCTGATGGATCTCGGTTCGAAGGAAATTGGACGAATGATGTCCTTAATGGTTCAGTAAAACTTTACGATAAAGACGGCAAGTTGACTGAAACAGCCACATTCAGGAACAACCAGAAAGTGAGTTGAAAAAGCTGAAGAAAGCTCTTTCAGCCGACAATCATTTTCAAGACAATTTTCCGATCATCATTCTTCGTACTCGTAACGAAGAATGGTGATGTCGTTTTTCAGGCGTTCCATGTCTTTGGACGAAGTGCCGTCATAAAAACCACGGATCTTCCTTTCCTTATCCACCAAAATGAAGTTTTCGGTATGAATGAAGTCGCTTGCACCTCCATCGCCTTCTGTTGTTACAGCAAAATAACTTCTGCGGGCGAGTTCGTAAATGTGCTTCTTATCGCCAGTAACCAACTTCCATTTTTCAGGATTTACCTCATACTTCACTGCATAGGCAGCCAAAACGGGCACACTATCTTTTTCTGGAGTGACTGAATGAGAAAGGAACATGATGTCTTCATCGGCAGCATAGAACTTAGATAGGTCGCTCAGACTGGCCGTCATCTTGGGACAGATACTTGGACAGGTTGTAAAAAAGAAATCTGCCACGTAGATCTTGTTCTCAAAATCCTTGTTGGTAACCGTATGCCCCGTTTGATCGGTAAGACTGAAATCTGCAATTCGGTGTGCTTTGGCCGTACGCTGCATATCCGTATCTACCAATTGCGGGTTTACATCTGATGGTTGAAAAACCTGCAACCGTTGACTTTTCTTCAACATCGGATAGGCGAACATCATACCTATCACCCAAATGGCAATAAATGCCAAAATGATCCACTTATACTTCGTCATAAATGCAAAAGTGAAACAAATTGCGATCTTCCATCCAAGTTGTGGATAAAATGAACTTCGATTGTCGACTGAAAAACAAATGCGACTCCGTGTTTTGAACTTAGCAACATATATTGCAATCGATTAGACTAAGGAATGCTTCAGAAGTGGAAATCGAAACAGGAACCTTTGGGAAGGAATTCTCAAACTCGATTGCCAACCGATCTTAGATACGGATTGAATGAATTCGGTTTAGGACTACTTGCATCGTTGTTCCTTGCCTGTTGCATTGCTATTTTCTGCCTTCTTCAGATTACGGTCATACCAATACTTACAGCAAGTAGAATTTTCATCTCCTTTGGCCTTATTGGTTTTGCCACTGCTTTTTTATTTCGGAAAAAGCTCAATTGGGGAATTCTTGATGGGCTGTATTACAACGTTTTTGCAGTTGCTCCCATCTGCATGCTCGTTTTTTTAACCCTCAACATGCTTTGCTCAGATACCTATACAGAACAGTACGAAGTGGTATCGTATGATCTGCACGGGAATCAGTATTCCTTTGAATTGGAAAACGATGCTTACGCTGATTACTGGAGAATCCGAACCGTTGACATCGAATCCAGACCAGCTCGAACCTCGCACATCGAATTCACCTTTTGCGATGGGCTATTCGGCTACAAAGTGCTGAAGAATACGCGGCTTTTCTGACTATCAGAACTCGCTCTTGAAATGGAACTGGATCTTTGGATATTGTTCCTGCGCCATTTGTAGCGCCCAAGCGCTATCTGCCAAAAACACAAGTTTCCCGTCTTTGTCTTCGGCCAAATAGTTCAATTTCATATCCACAAACTTGTCCATTTCCTTTTCATCTTCGGAACTGATCCAGCAAGCTTTGTAAAGACTTACGGCTTCGTAGCGACACTTGGCTCCATACTCATGTTCCAATCGATGCTGGATAACCTCAAACTGAAGTGCACCAACGCAACCAACTATTTGCCGACCGTTGGTTTTTCGGGTAAAAAGCTGCGCTACGCCTTCATCCATCAGCATATCAATTCCTTGACGCAACTGCTTGGTTTTCATCGGGTCTGCATTCTCAATGTAACGGAACATCTCTGGTGCAAAACTCGGAATGCCTTTAAAATGCAGTTGTTCTCCATCCGAAAGCGCATCTCCGATCTTGAAGTTCCCTGGATCTGGAAGACCAACAATATCGCCTGGATAGGCATCATCGATCACTTCCTTCTTTTGCGCCATGAACGAAGTAGGGCTGCTGAAGCGCAAGGTCTTGCCCAACCTCACATGATGATATCCCTTATTCCGCTCGAAAGTACCTGAAGTAACTCGGAGGAAAGCAATTCTGTTTCTGTGATTCGGGTCGATGTTGGCGTGTATCTTGAACACAAATCCTGTGAACTTATCGTCCATTGGGTCGATGGAACGTTCTTCGGTCTGCATGCCGCGTGGATATGGCGCAATGGCAATAAAGCAATCGAGCATTTCGCGTACACCGAACATGTTCAATGCACTACCGAAGAAAACCGGAGCTACTTTGGCATCCAAATAATCTTGAATGTTCAGCGGATTGTAAACTCCTTCAACCAATTCAATCTCGTCTCGAAGGGTTTGAGCTGCAGCCTGACCAACAAGCCTATCAACCTCAGGATCATTCACATCCGAAATGTCAATGGTATCTTCCTTCCGTTGTTTGTCTGAGCCAGAAAACAGACTCAAATTGTTCTCATATAGATTGTAAACGCCTTTGAAACGGCTTCCCATTCCAATAGGCCAACTCATTGGTCGCACTTTTATCTTCAGCTTCTCCTCTACTTCATCCAGTAACTCAAACGCGTCTTTTCCTTCGCGGTCAAGTTTATTGATGAACACGATAACAGGCGTATTCCGCATCCTGCAGACCTCAGCCAATTTCTCGGTCTGCGTCTCCACTCCTTTCGCCACGTCAATCACCACAATAACGCTATCTACCGCAGTGAGCGTTCGGTAGGTGTCCTCCGCAAAATCCTGGTGACCGGGCGTATCGAGAATATTGACCTTCTTGCCCAAGTATTCGAAACCCATAACGGACGTGGCCACGGAAATACCTCGCTGTTTCTCAATCTCCAAAAAGTCGGACGTAGCCGTTTTCTTGATCTTATTGCTCTTTACCGCACCCGCAATTTGAATGGCACCACCAAAGAGCAGCAATTTCTCTGTGAGGGTGGTTTTTCCAGCATCTGGGTGACTGATAATGGCAAAGGTTCGCCTTCTTTCTACTTCCTGTTTGTGCGTCATGGCTTTTTACGAGGGCGCGAAGATAGGAGAATCAAAAAGTTGGATGCCGATTGAGGTACGAATAGCTTCAAGCTTGCTTTTTGGCACCAAAAACCTTGCGTAGCAATTCTGAAACACGTGCAATGGGATGTTCTCGGATCTTACGTTCTTCATCAGCAATAAGCGTGAAGAGCCCGTCAACCGTTTTGTGGGTAACGTACGACTCGAGATCTGGATTGACCTTTTGCACAAAAGGAACCGAATTGTAGGCATCAGCCAAGGGTTTCCAATGCTTGGTCACTTCTTCTCTGCCAATGCTTTGCTTGACGATCGGAGCGAAAGCGGTTAAAAGATCAGGCTCTGTTTTCAGCCTCAAATAATCTGTTGCTGCCGTTTTTCCTCCGAAAAGTATATCCCACACATCTTGGAATCTTATTTGGCGAATGGCGCTGACCAAAATAGGTTTTGCCTGTTTGGCAGCATCTTCCGCAGCACGATTCAAACTCAGTTCAAAGCGATCTACCAGCGGTTTCATTCCAACTTTTAAGGCTGCTGTGCGCACCTTTACAAGTTCTGGCGGAAACAGGATCTTAATAGCTGCATTCTTGAAAAAACCATCTTCGGCTGCAGCTTTTTGAGCGGAATTATCGGCTCCTACAAGCAATGCTTCCACCAATGCTTCGGTGGTTTCCTTTACCGTAAGACCGCCTGAATTTCCAGTTGTGCCTCCATCCCGCAAAACGGAACAAGCACTTACTGTAATCGCAACGAACAATAAGATGACCGAGGCCTTTTTCATGCCTCGATGATCAATCCATCATAGGCCAACCTGATGTTTGACGGGAGTTCCTTCTCAACTTCTTCGTGTTTTCCCAACAGATGACTGATGTGTGTGAAATAACCACGCTCAGGCTGTAGTTTCTCCATTATTTCCAAAGCCTGTTCCAGGTTGAGGTGAGAATGATGGTCCTTCCTCCGCAGCGCATTCAGCACAACGACTTTCGAACCTTCGATCTTCTTCAATTCGCTATCTGCAATGAATTTGGCATCGGTGATGTAGGTCAGATCGCCAAATCGAAAACCCAACACGGGCATGCCTCCATGCTTTACGTTAATGGGAATGACCTTGGTTCCAAGCACATCAAAGGGCTCATCGCCAATAAGATTGAATTTGATGATGGGCGCACCCGGATACGGATTCTCCGCAAAGGCATAGTGATAGATACGATGTAAAGACTCCTCCACTCCAACCGAACCGAACAAGGGCATGTTCTTATGTTGCAGGAAATTAATGGCGCGAATATCATCCAGGCCAGAAATATGATCCATGTGTTCGTGAGTATACAGCACAGCATCCGCATCCACGTTACCGGAACGGAGCATCTGTTGTCTGAAATCGGGCCCCGTATCGATGACAATTTTCAGGTCATTTATCGAAACGATGACGGACGAGCGTAACCTCGCATCGCGTGGGTCGTCTGAAGTACAGACGGGACAATTGCATCCCAGCACTGGAACTCCTTGGGAAGTTCCCGTACCTAAAAACTCAAGACGCAGCGATTGATTCATGTAGTGTTCAAATATAGGTGGAAGCTCAATAGTTACGGTTGCAATGTTGAATTCGATTCAATGTCTATTTTTGAAGCAATGCGATTGCTCCGTCTTTCATACCTGAGTCTAGTGATGTTGATGTCCGCTTTTTGCTACGGGCAAGAAGGACATCCGTTCATGACAGATATTGAACTTGGGCGCCAATACAGCGATCTACGCATTGGAAGTATTGCCCAAGAAAGCGAAGAATCGATGTTCTTTTCCACTTCGCGTGGATTGCTGAAGTACGATGGTTCTACTTGGATAAGGATCAACACGCCATCTCCCGTCATTAAGGTTTACAACCACAGCGTTTCGGATAGGATCTTTGTGGCGCTGAAACACGGAGCCATGGAGGTGGTACTTTCAGACTCTGGGGTATATATGGTGACCCCTATTGCGGGCATCAGTACCGATCAACCGATAAGTCACATTCTTGGTACCGATAACGAGGTCTTTTTCATTGGCGAAAGCGAAATCCATCGCTACAATCCACTTACAAATGAAGCTGCCGAACGCTTTCCATTCGCTGAAAAGCTGATAAGTGGCGCGTTTTTGAATGAGCAGCAACTGTTCGTTCTGTTCTATCAGGAAGGCCTTTTCCAGTGGGATGAAAAAGCCTTGAAAGCCATCGGAAATCATGTTCAATTGGCCGAGAATCAGCTGTTGTTCTCGTTTGAAACGGCCAACGGAACCTTCCTTGGTTTTGACAGCGACCGTGTGTATCGTTTTGCTGACGGGAAATTCCATGTATCGAGCGAAGAACTGAAGAAGTTCCTTTCTGATAATATCCTATCAGACGGAACGAACATCAACGATTCGCTGATGGCCTTCTCTACCCTTGCAGGAGGTGCGGTAGTGGTCAATATCAAGACCCAGCAGATCAAGTACCGCTTCGATTATTCAACGGGCTGTAAAGACAACGAAATATTCTGCCTTGGAAAAGACCGCGATGATGGGCTTTGGCTGGCGTACGAAGCAGGGCTTAGTCGCGTGGATATTTCTCAGCCTGTGAAAAATTTTAGCGGATATCCGGGGCTTGAAGGGAACCTGATATCGAGCATTGTAGCCAATGGCGTGCTGCATATCGGAACTGGAAATGGCGTGTACGTGCTGAAAAAGGCCAGCAACAAGGCCGAGATGGAACGTGTGATGGATGACATGCTCCGCAAGAAGCAAGAAGCCAAAGAGGTTCAGAATTCAAACTTCATCCCACCAGAATCGAAGCCAAGCAGTACTGAAACACGCGAATCTGCCGACCTCATTCAACGCTTCAAGGAAAACCCTGCCGAAGTGAAGGAAGAACTGAGCAGAAAGGAAATCCGAGACCTGAAAAAGGAGCTTCGAAGGCAGCGGAAAAATGGTCAGCAGAATAACGTTTCTGATGATCTTCCCGAAGATCCGCCTGTTGAAGAGGAACCTAAAGGAACCACGCAGGAAACAAGCGGTCCGGACCCTATGAAAGGGCTTATACCTAACCCTAGCTCTGGACCAGCAGGCAGCGGCATGACAGCGCCCCCAGGAAGTGGTAATCAGCAGCAGAATCGGCCAGCTGTACTCAACCAAAGCTCCGCTGCAAAACCAGCCACCGACCAAAAGGCGGGCAAAATGCTCGATTCTTACCTCTATAGGAAAGTGAAAGGAATTGACATTAAATGTCGCCAGCTCATTAGCCTTGGCAATCAGGTTTTTGCCGCTACCAACAATGGGCTTTACGCCATCACGGGCGAGAATTCCAAGAACCTTACGCCTGGAATGTACATCAACTATGCAACTGTTTCTTCTGATGGGAAAAAGTTGCTGTTGGCATCGCTTACCGGGGTGTTTGAACTGGCGCAGGACCGCGCTGGCAATTGGGTATCCAAGGCTTTGAATGATTCTGTTCAGTTTGCGGCTTACAACCTAAGCCAAGATGCCGAAGGCGATGTGTGGGCAGGAACAGACAATGGTGCCTACCGTTATTCGAAGGATCAGACACGGTTCTATCCGCTTCCCGAAATAGTGAACGAGCGGGTGCTTGTGGCCAATGTTTATGGCAAGATCCATTTCCTGCTGCCCTCTTCCCTCTTTCTGTATATCCCGTCTTCAGATAAGATCATCCCTGCTACGTTGCCGGAAGTGCCAACCAGCGACAGGTTGGAGTTCATTCTTGGAAATGATGGCCTGATCTGGATACAATCTACCAACGGATGGCACGTACTGAACGGGGAACAGTACGAACCGATGTTGCCCTATTTGGAACTTTTTGAAGATATCCGTCATCTAAGTACGGACGACAAAGGGAATATCTACCTGATAGAGAAAGGGACTGCCGTTTATTCGGTGATGAAATCGCTTACATCGGAGAAACGGAAATTCAACATCTACTTCAGGCAGGTGGTAGATGCCAATGGCCAATCGTTCTCGCTGCAAGAGATGAAGATCAAGACAGATGGAGACGCCCTCATCTTCAATGTTTCTGCGCCATTTTACCTCAAAAGCCAAGGAACGGAATATCAGTATCGCATAGAAGGTGTGAGAGATAATTGGAGCAGGTGGTCCTCCAAAACAGAGATTGAACCCGGAATCATTCCATCGGGCGATTATGTCTTGCAGGTACGTGCACGCAATATTCTGGGAGAAGTGAGCGATATTAAGACCCTCGAGTTCAGCGTGCCGCAGCGTTTATTTCTACGATGGTACTTCTTACTCCTTTACGTGATTCTCCTTTCGTTGATCATTCTCGGCATCATCAAAGTGCGCGAACGAAGCCTGAAGGAAACGCAGCGAATTTTGGAAGAGAAGGTTGCTCTGCGTACCGCTGAACTTGAAAGTGAGAAAGTGAAGACAGAGGAACTGTTGCTGAACATTCTTCCGAAAGACACGGCCAACGAACTGCAACTGAACGGCAAGGCAACAGCACGGCATTACAATCAGGTTTCGGTACTTTTTACCGACTTCAAAGGCTTTACGCAGTTTGCCGAAAACACGAAACCGGAAGACCTCGTCAATGAGCTACATCGCTACTTTGTGCGTTTTGACGAGATCATTGGCAAATATTATCTGGAAAAGATAAAGACCATTGGCGATGCTTATATGTGTGCTGGAGGTGTGCCTATCAGAAACAACAGCAACCCGATATCCATCACCTTGGCAGCACTGGAGATCCGCGATTTCATGCTGCAGGTGGCAGAAGAGAAACGGAAAAGCAATGAAGCCATTCTTGAAATCAGAATAGGCATGCACACAGGACCATTGACCGCTGGTGTGGTAGGTCTGAAGAAGTTCGCCTACGATATTTGGGGAGATACCGTGAACACTGCCAGCCGCATGGAATCCGCTTCAGAACCGGGACGCATCAACGTTTCGGGAACTACCTACGAGATGATCAAGAAGTACTTTGAATGCGAATTCAGAGGAAAACAGGAAGTGAAAGGAAAAGGACTGGTGGAAATGTACTTCGTCAATAGCATCAAAGCAGAGTTTTCGGAGAATGGCGATGGCCGCACGCCTAACAGCCGTTTGTGGGAATTGATCAGCTGATCAAGCTGCGCGGATCACATCCGACATGCCTGTCCTGAGCCTGTCGAAGGGCTCAGTGCAAGGCCTGCGGAAGATCTGTACTAACCCAACAAGGAAATTCTATTGAAAATGAACCGCTGTACATTGACCAGCATAAATTGTCACCGTACGTGAGACACTATAGGGCGAAGGGGTAATTCCATCCAGACCTGTTAGAAAATAAATGATGCCGTTGATCTGGTATGTGCCGGGATATAATTCTCCAGTGAAACAATAGGTAGAATTGCATGCTGGTTCAGATGTGTAATGACCTCCATATATAGTGCCTGTCAGACCCATTACCGACATATTCATAGCATTGTAGCCATTAGGAAATCCGTATTCTGACACACTTGTCCACGCCACAAACTTTCCTTTAACAGCTGCGTTACAGTTGCTTTCGCAAGCCGATAAGGTGGAATAACTTGCCCCAGAACTAACATAAACGCAACTGCCACCCGAGCAGGTATAACCAGCACTGCCTCCGCCTGAACATGCGCTTTGACACTGCGATAAGCTGGAATAGGTGGCCCCACTGCTTACATATGTACAATTTCCGCCCGAACATACATAGCCTGATCCGCCTTGGCCATTGGACCCTAGCACTACCGTGGCAGACGAACATGCCGCATCAGCCGCTTCGCAAGTGGAGTAACACAGGCCAGTCTCTGAACAGTGATACGGATAATCTACAGGACAACAGGCCGTGGTTGAAACAGGGACATACCCTTGCTGGCTACAAGTTCCTCCACCCGACCATACATCATACGAACAAGAGCTTGCACAGCTGTTGTAGCAATCGGAATAGCTAAGGTAATCTGCATTGGACGATACGGAAACGCAGGAGCCCGATACACATGTATAGCCAGATCCTCCGCAGCTATTGTAGCAATCGGAATAGGTAAGGTAATCTGCATTGGACGATACGGAAACGCATGAGCCCGATACACAGGAATAGCCCGGTCCTGCGGCTGTTTCGTATTGACAGGCATCGCCATAGTATCCGTCAAAACATTCGCATTCGCCATTACGACAAGTTCCATTACCGCAGTCCATATCAAGACAACGGAAACATGATGACATCAGAAACATGGAAAGAAACACAAGGACGTGCGAAGTAGCTCTTCGAAAGGAGGTGGTTGGTAGCATGGGGGTGGCGATGGGAACAACTTGGATGCAGAACGTTCAGCATGCAGTTGAGTGCAGGAAAAGTATGCAAATTCCGTACAATTTTCAGATAATATTCACTGAACCCTAAGAGGAAACTGCAGCGCCATGTTTTGGAAAATATACGATGGTCGTGAGCTTAATTATACCCACTATCAAAAGCTTCTTCTTTGATGCTCCAACCTTTGGCCTTGGCATTGGCCATGGCTTTCTTTAGCTGTGCCTCTGTTTCTTGGAGGGTACCATACATAGGAAGCAGATCGATAAAGTCGGTTACATAGCCTACGGCACTGTAGCGCACATTGCTTTCCAGTAGTTTTAGAAAGAACTGCTCATCATCGCTATCATCGCGCCAGAACCAAAGCACCTTAAAGCCTTGGTTGGCCAAGCGGAACACATAGATCTTGCCGGGTATCACTTCCATACTTCAAATGTAGAAGATAGGAGTTAGGAGTTAGGCCTTCGGTTTTAGCTGTTTGCTGTACAAAAAGAAACCCCCACTCGTTTGCTATGCTAACGAGTGGGGGCAACTTAAATGTAGCGCTCAGTTATTGACTGCAGGTACTTGGTTTCAGAGTTTTTTAATCTGACCTTCTGATACCCACTTGGACTTGAAGAGGGTATTGTCGTACTTAATATGATACTTATTCTCTCCTACTTCAATTACGGTTGCTGGTTCAGGCACCATTCCGTATTCCACTTCTACGCGGTCGCCAATCTGGTATTTACCTGTAGCAGCAGGTGAGGCAGGCTGCTCCAGCAATTTAATACGGTCTTTCTCCACCCATTCGTCCCAACCTTCGCCATAGTCGGCATAGCTTACAAAGTACTTGCCTCCCTCTATTTTCTTGATGGAACCTGCATACCACGTACCACTGCTTTCAATTTCAATTTTCTCCCCTACCCGTTGGGCAGAAACAGAAATAGCAGTAATTATTAAAAGAAGAAGTGTCAATTGAAGTGTTCTCATTGCTTTTAGATAGATGGTTTAACAAAAATTAGTGCTACCCAAATATCAATATTGATGCCAGATGAAAGCACACTTGAAAAGAAATTTAACATAGCAATCGGAAATAAATGAGCTGCTAGGTGCTAGGAGTTAGGAGTTAGGAGTTAGGAGTTAGGCATTAGCTTTTAGCTGTTTGCTGTACAAAAAGAAAACCCCTGCTCGCTAATTGTGATCACGAACAGGGGCAACTTCTAACTTGTCTTATCTCTTCTATAACGCTGGTGCTTTGCGTTTATTGTAAGAGCACCACCTTCCCTTCCCTACGACAAGCTCATGTTCAATTACACATGATGGGTCATGGAATGTGTCTTTGATTACAGATAGAACGGGGGCTCATGTGCCAGTCTTGCTTACTTTATCCAACCGCGTTTACGGGCCATCACCAATCGTTTTTTGGCATCGTCCACGTTGGTCAAATGTCTGTTGGCTATGCGCAGCATATCATTAACCGTGCTAAGCAAGTAGCTCACAGCGTAGGGGTAATCTGCCACACGTTGGATGTGCCAAGTGGTCATGTTAGGCTCCATGCCTACGGGAGCCCGTAGCACCTTGAGCGAAGCCTTACAATAGCGTTCTTCATGGGCACGAAAACGCTTTAGTTTCTTGTCTATGAGGATGAGTTTATTTTTGGCAAGCCGTGTAGGTTTTAATATACCGTACCCATACCATTTTTGGCTGTCCTCGTCCAAGGTGGACAGGTACTTCTCTGTCCGCTTCACTTTATTCTTTGCCGAAGCATAACTCTTTTTGAAGGCAGCAAAGTTGATGCTGGCTTGTTCATGTCGTTGTAGCGCGGCTTCTAGGGCAGGAATCAGTTGGGGCCAAACGCGTGGGTAACCTGTAGTATCCATGGGGTTGGGGTTTGTATAGCTAAGATAAAAGGTTTTCAACAAATTACCAACTCTACTTGAGGATGCAAGAACAGCGGTCTCTCTGCCGCAGGCGGAAACTTAGCGAAGCGGTCTCACCAGAGGTGAACTGATCGTGTTTCATTCCACAAGAGTCATCACATTCGACATGCCTGTCCTGAGCCTGTAGAAGGGCTCCGTGCATCATCACCAGCGGAAGACTTGGGCGCAATGTCATTAAGTTAAGCCGTTTGAGAGATTGCTTCGTTCCTCGCAATGACGCTCGGAGCATCGTCATTGCGAGGGAGGAACGACCGAAGCAATCTCTATTCAACATGGCTGATCTCTTAACTTAATGACATTGGATTCGCGCGGGCGTGGGGAGCTCCCTAAATCCCCCAAAGGGGGACCGAGGTGCGTTGAGGAAGGGATAAGGGGATAAGTGATAAGGGATAAGAGATAAGGGATAAGAGATAAGGGATAAGGGATAAGGGATAAGAGATAAGAGACGGGAGAAAATGGACGGGGGTTCAGTTTTTTGGAAAGAAATTCAGCGAGGTCCAAGCGCCTGCGTGGAGCCATGATTTAAGCTCACCCTGATATTGCCTGACTTCGTTCTTGGATTCGGGTGACACGATGAAATGATAAGGAAAGCGCCAAATACGACTTACTTCATAGAGCGTACTTACGTGAAGCTCGTTGAGCAGTGATCTAACTCGAATGGAAATCGGCACAGGAACACTATCGATAAGAATGGCAGAACTGATCAGTTCCAACTGTTGCTCTGAGCAGATGATCGGTTCTTCCAGCACGTTGCCCGCATTACGGGCATTCAGGATATGTTCCTGCACGTATTGCAGCTGGCTGCGTTTGTAAGGTGCAAGGTCGGATTGCCTGTTCAAGATGCGGTTTTCGTAGGTCACATGTGAAATGAACAGGACGTCTTGGAGGGATGCTACGCGTTCCACGGTGAAAAGATGGCGCAACGATTCGGGCACTGATAAGCTATTTGGATCAATCAACTTGAAGCATGCACTTACAGGTCTGTTCGGTTCGTAAATGATGTCTCGTATATCGATGAGTCCCTTTTCGGCAGCGATCTTCACATAGACGTCAATATCCTGTATCAGACTTTTTTGAAGTTCGTGGAATTCGGTCAGGGTCTTAGCTCCTACATTCCTTTGGTACATAATGTACATTGAAGGATGATTGATGAGGTCGTTGACCGTTTTGTGCCCCAGTCGACCAATGCTATTCAAAAAACGCGTGGATACGAATTCATTGATGACCGATAATGGTATGTCGTAGGGGCTCATGGTACGGCAACTCAAAACTAGAATGAAGGTAATAAAAGCTCAGATCATTAGCGAGGGAATCAGGTTTTCAGCTCCCCATGGGCATTTACCTTCTGCGCGTGGGGAGCCCCCTAGATCCCCCAAAGGGGGACCAAGCTGCGTTGAGTAGGCGATGGCAGAGACCTCGGAGGTCTATCTGTCTATCGGGACGGGATGATCGTGTCTAGCTCCACAAGAGTCATCACATTCGACATACCTGTCCTGAGCCTGTCGAAGGGCTCAGTGCATCACCTGCGGAAGACTCGCTAGTGATGGATTGAATCACTCAACTATTTTCTCCTCTTTTTCTTATTCCAGTACCCTTGCCACGGGTCGAATGGTGGCTTCATCTCCTTATCACTGAGCAATGGTAAGTCATTTGTATTAAGGACTTCCTCCACCTCCTTTTTCGTCATACCAAATGATTTAGCGAGGTCTTTGACTGGCACACCTTTTAGATAGGCGTCTATGATTTTATCCTGAATGCTTTTCAATGGCATTTTGCTTCGAGACTTGCTTACATCACCAACTGCGTTTTTTACATTTTCGATTCCGAGAAAGACTGCCGCATCTAAAAGCACTGGCAACAGTTGCTCCACTAATGACGCATTCAGCACCAATTTGCTTTGCTTAGGGGCATTCGGAAAATTATCAATGCTTTGCAATAATCGTACATAGAGACGTCCGTCTCTACTCATTACATCCGAAACAATGGTGGATTTGCCCGATTCAATCAAGGCGCTATGAAGTATCTGGTCCATGAGCTCAAGGATTTGATACTCACTAAACTAATCAAAATCCTTAAAACTAACACCTAGTACCTAGAACCTAAGACCTAGTACCTCCTCAAAAAACTTTAGCTCCATTTAGTTTAGCTCTTAGCGGCACCGGTTAGGCGAAAGGCTAAAGCCACACAGGCTTAGCTGGTTTAGTGGTTTTCCTTCAGGCAACCTGTTTTAGCGTGGGTGTGTTCGTATACCCAACTAAAGGGGTCGTAATCAATGGAGCGCCATTGGCCTCTACGATATTCAAAACCATAGCGATGCACGCCTTTAGTGCCTTTAAAGTTGAGCAGTAGCCTGTCTTTGGTTTTTGGTTGCAGGTCTACATCAAAGGTTTCGGGTTTATTGAGAAGCTGGGTGAGCACGCTTAGATTGAGCTTCTCTTGCGCTGGGTCTATGGGTGGCGGGCCAGCCATGGTGCCTATGATGAATTCCGCTTTACCTAGCACATGCGGGTGGAACTCCCAGGTATCGCCTAGGGCTTTCTGCTCTTTATGCGAACAGCTACAGAGTTTAAGTGTGGCGGAGGGTTGGCACATGAAAATTAGGTGTTAGCTATTAGGAGTTAGGAGTTAGGCATTAGCTTTTAGCTGTTTGCTGTACAAAAAGAAAACCCCTGCTGCTAAATGAATAACAGACAGGGGCACTCTTCTAACCGAAGGGTAGGACAGGCTAATCAAAGATAAAAAAATGTTTTTGAAAATTGCAAATGCGCCTGTGTGGCATGCTGTTCTACCTCGTTGTTCGGAGGCGCAGAGATGTCTAGACCTATTCGATTTTGGAAACCTCGTACATCCCTTTCAAGGGCATTTTTTGGTTTTATCTAAAGATCAGTTCGGAACTTAGCGAAGCGGTCTCTCTGCCGCAGGCGGAAACTTAGCGAAGCGGTCTCTCTGCCGAAGGCGGAAACTTAGCGAAGCGATATCTCTGCCGCAGGCGGAAACTTAGCGAAGCGATATCTTTGCCGCAGGCGGAAACTTAGCGAAGCGGTCTCACCAGAGGTGAACTGATCGTATTTTAACCAAACAAGTGACCCTTCGGAACACTTGCTCGGGCGGGGATTCATCATGCAGTCATTCCCTTCACGAACACCTCCACAAACTCCTTCATCCTTTCGATGATGCGCTCACCGATGGAACGCGCCTGTAAGATGCTTGGCCGTTGTTCCAAGCAAGCGAACACCTGTTCTTTCAGGGGTTCCTGACCGCTGAAGATGTAGGTCTCGATGAGGTTGCTGAACTGCTGTCTGTCCAGGTTCTCCTCTTGGCAGATGTCATTGAGGGCAAGCACCTTCTGGTCTTCCCAATACTTTTTGAACTCATCTTCAATGCTGTCCAAGTCTGAGATGTGGGGCAGCATCTCGTCAATGAACTTTTCGATGAGGTCGCGCTTGCTACGCAGCTCCACCTCGCCTTTCAGCATGTCGAGTATCTGCTTCTTCTGCCGCTCCTTTTCCGTTTTATCATCCGTCTTCTTCTGCTGTGCCAGCAGTTTGAGGATGTAGGCCACATTCACCTCATCGCGGTGCAGGAGTTCCACCTCAAAATCCACATCATTCAAGATGGAGACCTTCTCTTTGCTGTGTTTCACACTTTCGCGGATGTCCTGATACTTGCTTGAATAGTCCGCGAAGGCCTGTTCGCTCATCGGCAGGTCGTCCCATGTGAATTCGGTATAGGTCTTCAACACATTGCGCAGGCGTATGAGCTCGCGGAATGCCTGTACGAACTGTAGTATCTCCTCCTCGCTTTCGAGGTTGTTCACGCTCTTCACCGTTGGGGCTATCTTCAACAGCTCGGCAAATGCCTTGCTGAAGCCTTCCACCATCTTCTCATATTCGGGCAGGAAGATGACCTCCTTGGCTTCCTTGTTCGAAAAGAGGGCGATGGCCTCGTCCGTAGCCGATTTCAGGTTGCGGTAGCACAGGATATTCCCCTGCGACTTCTGCTCGTTCAGTATGCGGTTGGTGCGCGAATAGGCCTGTATCAACCCATGATGTTTCAGGTTCTTGTCCACATACAGGGTATTGAGTTTCTTGGCATCAAAGCCTGTGAGGAACATGTTCACCACCAGCAGAATGTCCAAGCGGTCGCTGTCGGGGAAGTTGGCCTTCTCGCGGTTCTTCATCCGCTGGCTCAGGTCTTGGAAATAGCGCTCGTAGCCCGTGTCGCTCTTCATGTCCAGTTTGACCCCGAACATCGCGTTGTAATCATCCACAAAGGCGAAGAGCTTGTCGCGGCTGTGGGTGGACACATATTCCCCGGCCGCTTCACGGGCCATGGTCACATCATCAGGCAGCGCGCCCCTGTCCACATCATCCTCCTCGTTGGCGCCATAGCTGAAGATGGTGGCCACGCGCAGGTCGTGTTGGCCCGCTTCCTTCTTGGCCTTGAAGATGTCGTAGTAGCGGATAAGGTTCGGGATGCTGCTCACCGCGAACATGGCCGAATAGGCGCGGTTGTGGGTCTTCTGGTCGTGGTACTGGATGATGTGATCCACCACCTTCTCCATCCGCTCGTCCGATTCGAGCACCTCCTTGGTGTCGATGTCCTCCACCTTGGTGTCCTCGGTGATCTCGCCTTTGCGTTTCACGGTGCGGTAATACTCCACATGGAACCGCAGCACGTTCTGGTCGCGGATGGCATCGGTGATCACATACTTGTGCAGGCAGGTCTGGAACAGGTCTTTGGTGGTGCGCTTGCCCAGCTCGTTGCTCATGGCATTGTCGGCAAAGATGGGCGTGCCCGTGAAGCCGAAAAGCTGATGGTTCTTGAAGTATTGGGCAATGCGCCTGTGCGTGTCCCCAAACTGGCTGCGGTGGCACTCATCGAATATGAACACCACCCGCTCGTTCTGCAAGTGGCTGATGCTCTTCTCGTAATGCCCTTTGCTGATGGCGTTGTTCAGCTTCTGAATGGTGGTGACAATGAGCTTGGTCTCGTCCTTGAACTGATTGACCAGCCCCGTGGTGTTGGCCGTGATGTCCACACTTCCCTTCTTGAAGTTGTTGAACTCCTCCATGGTCTGGAAGTCGAGGTCCTTGCGGTCCACTACGAACACCACCTTCTTTATCTCCGGCAGCTTGGTCAGTATCTGGCTGGCCTTGAAACTGGTGAGCGTCTTGCCGCTGCCCGTGGTGTGCCAGATGTAGCCGTTGTTTTCTACCGAACCCTGAGGTTCTCGAAGGGTGGAGTTGGAAAGGTCAGCGCTGGCCTGCCCCGTGTCTTCGAGAGCCTCAGACACCCCTTCCCACGCCTTAACCCGTTTGACAATCGCCTCCACGGCATACACCTGATAGGGTCGTAGCACCATCAGCATCTTGTGCGTCTCGTTGAGCACGATGTACTGCGAGAGCATGGTGCTGAGGAATGTTGGTTTCAAGAAACTGTTGGCAAAGGGCTCCAGATCGGTGATGTTGCGGTTGCTGACATCCGCCCAGAAGAAGGTCTGCTTGAAGGTGAGCGCCTTGATGGTGTTGTTGGCGTAGTACTTTGTGTTGACGCCATTGCTAATGACGAACAACTGCACGAACTGGAACAGCCCTCTGTCCGTCCAAAAGCTACTCTGCTTGTAGCGGTCTATCTGGTTGAAGGCCTCCTTCAGCTCAATGCCTCTGCGCTTGAGCTCTATCTGCACCAAGGGTAGGCCATTGACCAATAGCGTCACATCATAGCGGTTCTTGTGTACGCCCTCAACGGTGATCTGATTGGTGACCTGAAACAGGTTCTTCTCCGGCTCTGCGGGGTTGAAGAAGCGGATGTAGCGCACTTCCTCATCATCGGTGTGCAGCTCGAAGCGGTCGCGAAGCAGCTTGGCGCGTTCAAACACATTGCCTTTGCCCAAGTGGTTGAGGATGCTCTCAAACTCCCGCTCCGAAAACTTCAATCCATTGAAAGCCTCCAACTGGCATTGGAGGTTGACCAACATGGCTGCCTCGTCATTGATGCGCACAGGCGCATAGCCCAAGCCCACCAGTTGCTGGATAAGGTTGTTTTCGAGTATGGCTTCGGATTGGGTGGTCAAATGCTCAGATATTTAATATTGACTTGTATCTGGATGAGATGTACTCCCAGTAATCGTGCATTTTCGGGTCGCTGAGAATTATCTTCTTGTCAAAGAAGTCTTCGGTATAGACGGGAATAAACTTATCAGGGTCGGTTTGAAGGTTCTTCCAAACATGGGTGGCAGAATCTCCCAAATGACTCAATTCTTTGCTTGTGATTCTTTGAAAGTCGGTGTTCGCCTGAGGCGATAGGTGCATCAGATACACTTTATCCGCTCCAAATTCTTTTGCCAACTCCATTTCATGGGCCAGAAACTGCTGACGGGTAAACTGATAGAATGGCTCAAAGAACAGACTGTCAAATGAAGGCACTTTGGCTTTGTCAATTGGGCAAGGCTCCTTCTCCCACAAGTGGGAATAGATGGTGGTTCTATCCGTACCGTTTTTTGAGATCTTATAGGAAGTGCTACCATACGACTCGCAGTATTTCCATTCAATAAGGACAATGATCCTTTTCCCCGAAGCGGTCTCGAACATCACCGCTCCATCAACACTCGTAAAATTGGCGCCTCTGGTTCGTTCGGCCTTGCCTTTGGTCTTTTCTCCCAAATAGTTCTCAAGTCCGATCCATTCCAATGCAATGATGGAGTCGGCATCCATGGGAA
The DNA here is from genome assembly GCA_021739695.1 of Flavobacteriales bacterium. Taxonomy (NCBI): domain Bacteria; kingdom Pseudomonadati; phylum Bacteroidota; class Flavobacteriia; order Flavobacteriales; species Flavobacteriales bacterium. The sequence continues at coordinate 59,799 of JAIPBM010000025.1, forward strand.
CCGTGTTTCGGATGTCAGGGAAATAGCGCTGAAACAATTTGACCAGCACCGACTCCGAGATGTTCAATGACATCAGAAGATTCACACAACAGACCTGCGAATCGCACAGGTGAGAGCTTGGCTTATCTTCAATATGGTCGTGCCATTTTATCTTGTGCGCTTTGAAGTAATCAATGGCACTGTCCCGAATGGGGGCAAACAGGTTCTGGTCGGAATTCTCGAGCGGCAAACAAAAAGGATACGGTCTTTCTGGAGCATAATAGCCCTGACCTTTTGCCTGTTCCGTCAAATGCCCTGTCAGAAGCTTCCAATTGGCCTGCTCTTTTTTCTGTTGCTCCAAAAACTTTCCCATCATATCATCTGCTTAAATTGAATACTGCCCTGTTCATCATAGTCTATCACTCGTAGCCCGTTCTCCACCTTTTCCAGATAACAGACCTCTCTCCACTCCTTTCTGATCTTTCTGACCTGCTTGAAGGAGGCATTCCATACGACCATTCCTGTAGCTTGGCCTGTCCATTTCCTGTCTGTCAGCGCTGAAACAAGCTCCATGAAGAACTTCTGATTGTTCTCGATCACGTTCAGGAAGTTGTCCACCTGGCGCTCAATTCGCTTCAGGTCTCTGGAAGACTTCAATTCCACGACAACCAGATTCCCTTCTTCGTCCAAGGCCAAAAGGTCATTCACTACCCGCTTCCCATTCTCAGTAATCGCCAATTCCGAGGTCAGCAGGTGCAGTTTCCTATCGAAGAACAATCGGTGACCATTTGACAGTGCATCATAGATCAACCACGCCTGCAATTCTTTTTCCCGTGTTTCGCGTCCCTTGGTGAATTTGTGTTTGCCATTCACCACGTCTTTCATTTTTTGAATGGCAGCTCGCTCTGTTCTGATTCCACTTATGCCTATCTCTGGCGTTTTCGCGTCCAATGAGATCAAGGATAGGGAATGGCGGTTGCCTCTGAAATGGATCTTGTGCTTCATCAACGTGGCATGATGCTCAGTATTGAGATCATGCGCCAGTTTTATGTACTTCAATTCTTTCATCTCAAACAAACATCTCTTGCAGCAGCCCTTTCTTAAACTGCTGGGTCAATTCTATCTGTGCGCTTACCGCATCTATCTTCTCATCCAAACTGCTCAGGAAGCTGGCTATCTTTTGTTGCTCTTCGAGACAAGGTAGTTTCATCTTGAAGGTTTTGTATTCCTCCGCATTTATCCCAGGTTGACCAGAACGCATTGACATTACTCTAACCCATTTATCATATTTATACGAGAGCGTTTGATAGTAGATGAATGACGCGTTCGCCTTTTTGACCCTAAATCGGATTAGGAAACCAGCAAAATATACTATGCCATCGTTAGGGTGATACAAGTAGCTTTTTCCTACGCTTGCACCTGTCCTTGCAAATAGTAAATCACCTTCTTTTAGAAGATAGTTTTCGGAAAGTTCTCCTTCAGGCGATGTGACGCTTGACTTATCGAACTTTCTGGAATTCTCGTCAATATCAGTTATTCTCAGATATTGATTTTTTCCATCAAATTCCTTTGATGCTGCATTTAGGCCATACCCGATATTTCCACAAACATCCCCCAACCTCTTCTCCTCCCAATCCTCATAATCACTCCCATCTTCTCTTTTGAACCGCAGTTCTGGAGCCTGTCCTGAGCCTGTCGAAGGAAACAACTTTTGCATCACCCCTTTCTTGTACTGCTGTAGCAGTTCCTTTTTGCGGTTGAGGTGCTGTAGCTTCTCATCTACCGCACTCAGAAACCCCGCAATCTTTTGTTGCTCGGGAAGGGTGGGTATGAAAACCGTGACCGCTTCTAAGCTTTCTTGCCCAATGTTGTATCGGGTACTACCGCCACTTCGAGTAGTGATTTCCTTCCTAGCCTGATCGGTTTTCAACATCCCGTTCATAAACGAGGGGTCATATTCCTTCTTACCTCTTCCTCGAATTACAAATCCTCCAAATACGGCCGTTTTATCCCGATCCAAATAAACATTGGATTGACCGACTTCCTCCCTTGTTTCAGAACTCCTCTGGAAAAGGATGTCTCCATATCGAACTTCATTCTTCTCGACTTCCTTATCCGAAAGTTCCACTTCCCCTAAAATCACATCATGCGTAATGAAGTCATTCTGAATAATATCCAGAACATTAATGAATTTGTACCCACTGCCGTATTGTTCCTTAGCTGCATTTACTCCGTTCTTGAAGGTTAGCAAATCACCCAACAGCTGTTGAGACCACCCATCCTCAAACCCCCGAAACCTCAGCTTCGGCACTTTCAACTTCTTCTGTTCCGCTACTTCCATTGTCTTGAACTATGATAGGTGTGATGGGCTATGAAGGACTATGATAAACGGTAAAGGAGAGCTCATGATTGATCAGGATGTTTTCGGTGCTGGTTTCATAACGCGTTTAAATTGCAGGCGGGTATTGCCGAAGTTGATCAGCAACCCTATCTGCATATCGTATGCTTCGAGGTAGTTGATGGCCTGTGCCAGGTGTACATCCTCCAATTCTTTAATGGCCTTTATCTCAAGCATGATGGTGTCATCCACAAAGAAATCGACCCTGCGGGTACCGATGTCGTGACCTTTGTAGCTCAATGGCATTTCCATTTCGCGTTGGTGGGGCAATCCTTGCATGTTCATTTCGATGGACAGTGCGCGCTGATACACCACTTCCTGAAAACCATTGCCCAACTGCTTGTGCACTTCCATGGCGCAACCAATGATCCTGCCCGTCAACTCGCTATGTTCATACTTCTCATTTATCATCTCCTAAAAATCATATTCCACCATTCATCATAGTCCATCATAGTATCTCATTTCATCATAGTTCAAGACTATACTGGCGCCTCAATCCCCAACTCCTCACAATACCTCGCAATAGTGGCATCGGTGCTTTTCAGGGCTTCGGCCACTTGCCTCAGTTCGGTGCTTATGGCCTGTAGGTCAATGGCGGCCTCTTCCTCAAAGGTGTCCACATAGCGCGGTATGTTCAGGTTGTAGTCGTTGTCGCGCACTTCTTCGAGGGTAGCGATGTAGGCGTATTTTTCTTCTAACACTTGAGATTCTTCGCTGCGCTCAGAATGACAATAGGAAGCATAGGTATCGGTTATCTTGGCAATGTCCGCTAGCCGCAGCTTGTTCTGGGTCTTCACCTTCTCGTAGTGCTGGCTGGCATCTATAAAGAGGATGTTGTTGCTTCTATCAGCGCCCTTCGATACGATTCCTTCGGAATCACTCAGGGTGACGCGCTGAGAACGGTTCTTTTTCAGCACGAGGATGCAGGTGGGTATGCTGGTGCCAAAGAAGATGTTGGCAGGCAGGCCTATCACGGCATCGAGGTAATTGCGGTCGTCTATCAGAAACTGGCGGATGTGGCCTTCGGCCCCACCACGGAACAGCACACCATGGGGCAGCACGCAGGCCATGGTGCCATCGTCTGCCAACTGGTGCACCATGTGCTGCACAAAGGCAAAATCGGCCTTGCTGCCGGGGGCCAACCGCCCGTAGGCCGCAAAGCGCGGGCTGTTCATGTGCAAAGGGTTGGCGCTCCACTGTGCCGAAAATGGCGGGTTGGCCACCACGGCCTCGAAGCGTTCTTCCACGTGCTGTGGGCGTTCGAGCGTGTCCTCGTTCTTGATGTCGAACTTGCGGTAATGCACGTTGTGCATGATCATGTTCATGCGTGCCAAGTTGTAGGTGGTGGGGTTGCTCTCCTGCCCATAGAACTTACCCGCATCCAGCACTTCCTTCGCCACGCGCAAGAGCAGCGAACCACTGCCACAGGTGGGGTCGTACACGCTTTTGAGGCGTTTCTTGCCAGTGGTGACCAGCTTGGCCAATACGGTGCTCACCTCCTGCGGGGTGTAGAACTCGCCCGCCTTTTTGCCCGCTCCGCTGGCAAACTGCCCAATGAGGTATTCGTAGGCATCGCCCAGCACATCGGTCTCGCTGTTGTCTATCTGAAAGTCGATCTGGTTGAGATGCACGAGCACTTTCACGATCAGTGCGTTCTTGTCGTCCGTGGTCTTGCCCAGCTTGCTGCTGGTGAGGTCGAGGTCTTCAAAGAGGTTCTGAAAGTCCTCTTCGCTCTCGGTGCCTACGGTGCTGTTGGTGATGTTGTTGAGCACCGTTTTGAGGTCTTCGAGAATGAAGTTCTCCTCGCCTTCGCCACCGCTCCTGCGCACCATCTCGCTGAAGAGTTCGGAGGGTTTGAGGAAGAAGCCCACGCTTTCGAGGGCCATGTCCTTCACGGCCGTCAGGTATTGCTGCCCTTTGGGGGTTCTTTCGTCCAGCTCGTCATAGCGCAGACCATCAGGTTTCAGGATGGCATCGGCATAGCCATGCATCTTTTCGCTCAGGTACTTGTAGAAAATGAACCCAAGGATATAGTCGCGGAAATCGTCCGCGCCCATCTTGCCCCGCAGGGTATTGGCAATGTCCCAGAGTTTGGTCTTGAGGTTTTCGCTCATTATGAGGTCTACAGATTTAATGTGCTGCTAACTTAACACCCTTCATCCATATCTGCAATAGCTTCTTTTAAGCTTTTAGGCGTTAGGTATTAGGAGTTAGCGATTAGCACTTTTTCAATTCCTCTGTTCTTCCGTTCTTCTGTTCCCTTAACCGCAAAGACGCGGAGTTAGCGCAAAGGGCTGATTGAGGTTAGAGGAGAGAGGTTTGAGGTTAGAGGTATTAGGAGTTAGGTATTAGGAGTTAGCGATTAGCACTTTTTCAATTCCTCTGTTCTTCTGTTCCCTTAACCGCAAAGACGCGGAGTTGGCGCAAAGGGCGCAAAGATGTTCTCTGTTCTTCTGTTCCCTTCGACTTCGCTCAGGGTACGCTCCATCGGCTTCGCTCAGGGTGACAACGGACCATGGTCAATGGTCAATGGTCAATGGTCTATAATCTATGGTCTATAGTCTGTGGTCAATGGTCTATGGTCTGTGGTCTGTGGACTGTGGTCTGTGGACTATGGTCTGTGGTCAATGGTCTGTGGTCAATGGTCTGTAATCTATGGTCTGTAATCTATGGTCGTCAGCATGGCAAGGAAACATAGCAAAAGACACCTAAACAAGGCGCGCCCACCGCAAAAAGCGCCCTCCTCTAGCCTAGTCTAAGCACAAAAGCGGCAAAAAACCCCCAAACATGAACTTTATGTTGGGCATCAAAGACTTTCTGATGGGCAACATAAACTTTCTGATGGGCAACATAAACTTTCTGATGGGCAACATAAACTTTCTGATGGGCAACATAAACTTTCTGATGGGCAACATAAACTTTCTGATGGGCAACATAAACTTTCTGAAGGGCAACATAAACTTTCTGAAGGGCAACATAAACTTTCTGATGGGCATCATAAAACTTTTGTTGGGGCACATAAAACTTTTGTAAGTCAGCATTTTGGGGCAACAGACCGAGCCAGATGCCGCCATGCAGCCTTTGTTGTGTTTTGTCTATTATATACAACAGCATACGACTTTTTTAGACCTAGGCGATGCCCGAGCCAGTGCCAAATAAATGGCCAATATGGATGATTCGGCAGGAACTTTCAAAAAAACACATGAAAATTATTCTTATTGATTTTCAAGTACTTACAATTATTTACGTCATTTTTTCAAAAATAAATTTGGATAATTCAAAAATCCATTTTTAACTTTGACACGCTGTTGAAGGTCAGGATCCGGCCTAAGAAAAAGGAAAAGAGTTAACGCAAGTGGGACCTAACTTGCACAGTGCCTAACTAAAACTCTATAAATATGGCACGTGTAAAACTCGGCTTTAGTCGTTTTTCGATTACAGTCAAAATTCTCAGAGCCCGAATGATCGTGCAAAGCATGACGGGCAATCCAAATTTTTCAACCTTGCCACCAGAAATCGATCTTCCCGTGATTGCGGACGCCATCGATCTGCTGGAAAAGACGGCACAGGCAGCCATCAAAGGCGGCACGGACAAGAACTTGGCCAAGTACCTTGCAGATGCCACCTTGGTTGGGCTGATGAGCAAACTACAGGATTATGTGCAGGTGGCCAGCAATGGCGATCCGCTCGTTATCGAAAGCTCTGGCATGGAAGTGCGCAGAGAGCGCGTGCCTGCTGTTCTGCTGGATGCGGTCAATAACCCAGATGCAACTGTTGGCAAGAATGCAGGCGAGGTGCTTGTAACTTGGGATGGTCTTGCAGGTTCTAAAGGATATGTGGTAGAAATGAAGTTGCCAGCCAACGCCATTCCTCAGGCCATACCCGATGGTGGAAATACGGATGTGATGCTGCCTAGCGCAGCTGCTTCGGAATGGGTACGTATAGATACGGTGACCAAGAGCCGCTTAGTGGTGCAAGGTTTGGAAACAGGTCAGGTCTATAGTTTCCGTATTGCCGCCTTCAATGCCGCAGGACAGGGAGCTTACTCTCAAACAGTTAGTAGCGTAGCAAAATAATCGCTTCTCTTTCGGGGTCGCTGCGCCACCGTGGCGACCCCTTCCAAGAGCTTTATTACCGTACAGCCCCATCTTCTTTGGAGGATGGTATAAGGCACATGGTGTCGTTTTTCCCACTGTGGGCCCCACCCCGAATGACTATGGTTGTTTGGGGTTTCGGTTGAGGGACTAGGTGCTAGCTATTAGCTTTGAGGTTAGAGGTACTAGGAGTTAGGTATTAGGAGTTAGCGATTAGCACTTTTTCAATTCCTCTGTTCTTCTGTTTTTCCGTTCTTCCGTTCCCTTCGACTTCGCTCAGGGTACGCTCTTTCGAATTCGTTCAGGACAGGCAGGGTGACAAATGCTTGGTTTCGGCTCGTTGCCCTAAGAAAGAAATCCCCCGCCTGCGGCACCCTCCTTCGACTTCGCTCAGGACAGGCTCTTTATAAGGGGGAAGGATGGTATCTCGTTGCATTACCTTTTTCCTTTTCTCGATTTTCCGTTCTGTCATGCTGACGAAGGAAGCATCTTTTGTCTCTTGCCTCTAACCTCTTATCTCCTATCTCTTGTCTCTTATCTCTTATCTCTTGTCTATTATCTCTTGTCTATTATCTCTTGTCTATTATCTCTTATCTCTTGTCTCTTATCTCTTGTCTCTTATCTCCTATCTCTTGTCTCCTATCTCCTATCTCTTGTCTCCTATCTCCTATCTCTTGTCTCCTATCTCCTATCTCTTGTCTCCTATCTC